>NZ_JCAXED010000022.1:0-62883 GCF_059758795.1 Pseudomonas sp. GQ91 | reverse complement strand
AACCCAGTCGCTGAAGAGTGCCTGATACACCGCATTTGTCTTTATTAGGGCTGCTACGCAGCCCAACGGGGACAAGCCCCCTCGCCACAGAAGTCAAACAGGTGACATCGTTTACCGGCTCAAGACGGCTTGCAGGTGATCGAGGTGCCGGGTCATCGAGGTTATCGCTGCAGCGGCATCCCCGCGTTCAAGGGCTTCGACAATGTGCAGCTGTTCCTGCCAATCGCTGGCGGGGAGCCCGTGCTGGGCGATGACCAGCGCGGTCAACGGCACCAGGCTGTTGAGAAACTGCGCCAGCGGGCCGTTGCCGGCAATGCTGGCCAACATCATATGAAACTCGCCTGAAAGCCGAATCGCCGCGCCCGGTTGATTGCGCTCGACGGCTTCCCGTTGCCGGGCAATCAGCTCGCGCAGTTGGCGCACGTGGGCCGGGGTTGCGTGGGTGCAGGCCAGTTGCACCACGGTCACTTCCATCAAGCGCCGCGCTTCGAGAATATGCTGCACTTGCCGGGCGTCTGGCGCTGCCACCTGGGCGCGAAGGTTGGGGCGCAGGATGATCACGTGCTGCTCGGCCAAACGCGCCAGAACCCGGCGGATGACACTGCGGCTGACGCCAAAGCTCTGCGCCAGGCTTTCTTCGGTGAAGCGGCTGGCCGGGACGATGCGCTGTTCGAGAATGGCCTCGAACAAGCGTGGGTAGATAGCATCCGCCGACAGCTTGTTGCCAGCCACCAGGCGCATGGTGGGCAGGGCTGCGACAGCAATGTTGCGTTGCAAGGCGTGGGCGGTCATGGCCTGTCTCCAATGTCAGCTGCCGAGATGGTCGTCCGGGATGTTCAGGGCGATGCCCATGCGCTGGCCTTCCATCAGGATATGGCGGCGCATTTCGGCACTGGCCAGGGCGCTGTTCTTATTACGAATGGCGCGCACCACGGCGTCGTTTTCCTGCAAGCGCTCCGCCAGGTGTTCAGGCGAGTTGCGCAGCACTTGGGCGCTCTGCTTGAGGGCGTTACTGGTCTGCTGCACCACGTTCTGGAAGATCGGGTTGGAGGTCAGTGCAAACAGTTCTTCGTGGAAGGCGATGTAAGCATTCATCCCGGCTTCGCTGTCGCCGGCGTCCAAGGCTTCGCGCATGTCCATCAGGGTCAGGCGCAGTTGCCCGACTTCCTTGCTGCTGATGGACTGGGCCACCAGGCCGACGATAAAGGGCTCCAGGGTGTAGCGCAGTTGCAGGATGTCTTCGAGGCTGGCGTCGGCCACGGCGTCGCTGGCCTGGGGTTCGCTGACGCTGGTTTCCAGCACAACCACGCCTTTGCCGGGCATCGAACGCACCAGCCCGAGGGTTTCCAGCACAATCACCGCTTCGCGCAGGCTCGGACGGCTGATACCCAATTGTTCGGCCAGTTCGCGTTGCCCGGGCAACATTTCCCCGCGCCGCCACTGACCTTGCGCCAGGGCGGCGCGCAGTTTTTCTACAACTGAATTGACAACAGTTGATGTGGTGATCACCTCGTGGCTCCTTGAAAAAATACTGTCTTGACTGCAGGAACGAGGGGCACGCCTGGTTCCTGCAGGGTGTGGGGGAGTGCAGGCTTCTAGAACTCCTGATGCGCCGGCTGCACCGGCTTCTTGGTCTGGAAGGCATAGCCTTGCTGGCCGTCGAGTACCTTGTTCGCCCGCTGGATATCAATGTCCTTTTCCCAACGGGCAATGGCCACGGTAGCCACGCAGTTGCCGATCAGGTTGGTCAACGCACGACCAATGCCCATGAACCAGTCCACCGCCAACACCAGCACCAGGCCTACCACCGGAATGGCCGGGATGGCGGTCAGCGTCGCCGCCAGAATCACCAGGGCCGAGCCCGGAATCCCGTGGGCGCCCTTGGAGGTAATCAGCGATACCAGCAGAATCGTCATCAAGTCTGTCATCGACAGCGGCGTGCCGGTGGCGTTGGCGATAAACACGATGGCCAGGGTCAGGTAGATCGAGAAACCGTCGAGGTTGAACGAGTAGCCGGTAGGAATCACCAGGCCCACCGTGGAACTGCCGATACCCAGGTGTTCCAGTTTACGCATGATCTGTGGCAACACCGCGTCCGAAGACGCGGTACCCATCACGATCAGCAATTCTTCACGCAGGTATTTGAGCAGGGGCAACATGCGCAAGCCGGACAGACGCATCACCAGTCCCAGGATCAATGCGACAAAGGCGATGCAGGTCAGGTAGAACAAGCCGACCAGGCTGCCCAAGTGTTGCAGCGAGTCCAGACCGTAGGTGCTGGTGGTAAAGGCGATGGCGCCAAACACACCAATGGGCGCCAGGCGCACAATCATGCCCATGATGCGAAAAATCACATGGCTCAGTTCATTGATCAGCCGCGAGATGCCGGAGGCTGCTTCACCCACCAGGTTCAGTGCGCTGCCAAACAGTACGGAGAACAACAGCACCTGAAGCACGTTGTTGTCGGCAAAGGCGCCAATCACCGAGTTGGGGATGAGTTCCATCAAAAACTGGCTGGTGCCTTTGATGTGCTGGCCACGGTCGGCCAGTTCATTGAGACCGGCGGAAGACAGTTGGTCCAGATGAATGTTGGCGCCGCTGCCGATCCCGGTGCTGAACGCCAGAATCAGGCCCAGCACCAAGGCAATGGTGGTCAGTATTTCAAAGTAGATCACTGACTTGAGGCCGATGCGCCCGACTTTCTTCAAGTCGCCGGCGCCAGAGATACCGCTGACCACGACGCAAAACACAATCAGGCCAATCAGCATTTTGATCAGCTTGATGAAGCCGTCACCCAAGGGTTTGAGTTGTGAGGAGAATTCTGGAAGGGCCAAGCCGCACACTATGCCAAGGATCAGGCCAATGACGACTTGCAGGAAAATCGAACGCGAGCACCATCTGAGCATGGGAGGGATCTCTATTCGGCGCCCTGGTGGGTCCAGGGCTTAATTGTTGTGGTCTTACCGGTATGTCCAGTGCGCGGTCAGTCTAATCAAGGTATTTTCCAATTAACAAGCACATATTCGCGTCTCAGCCGGTTCCGGTCTGACCAGTTGCTCGGTAACCGTGATGCTTGAGCGGTTGGCGGCACGCAAAGTTTTTTCGCTTATCATTCGGCGCTTGGCCAGAAAGGTGAATTATGGATCTGTCGGGACTGACAACGCACGATGGCGTCACCCACTGCAGTTGGCGTCAGTCGGCGCCGGAATATGCCCATTACCACGATCACGAGTGGGGCGTGCCGGTGGGCGATGACATTCAGTTGTTCGAGAAAATCTGCCTGGAAGGCTTTCAGGCCGGAATGGCGTGGATCACCATTCTGCGCAAGCGGGAAAACTTTCGGCGGGCATTCGAGGGTTTTGATTATCAACGGGTCGCCCGATACACCGAGGACGATATCCAGCGCCTGATGCTCGATCCTGGCATTGTGCGCAATCGGGCGAAGATCGTTTCGGTGATCAACAACGCGCGGCGGGCCTGTGAACTGGTGGCGGACACCGGCTCGCTGGCGGCGTGGCTGTGGTCGTTCGAGCCCGCCGACGCCGAGCGTCCCGCGCGGGTCGACCTGGCTTACTGGACCGCCAATCCGACCTCAATCGCCTCGATACGCTTGTCAAAAGCCTTGAAAAAGCGCGGCTGGACCTATGTCGGCCCGACCACGATGTATGCCTTGATGCAGGCGATGGGCATGGTCAACGATCATTTGGAAGGCTGCATCTGCCGACCGCAGATTGAACGCCTGCGACAACGCTTCATCCGGCCTTCGGCATTGCCGACACTCGCCGAGCATCCGTAGACCAGAACCCGTAGCTATCGTCTTGAACTTGGCCGGGCAAGCTCAGGCTGTTACGGGGTGACGTATGGCTTGAGATTTGCGCGTGCTCGGCAAGCTTCAAGACGGTATCTGCGGATGGATAAGCGCGGGATGTTGATGATTAATGCGCCAATGGGGTCAGCACCTCGGCGCTCTCATCCAGCACCATCACCACCAGCAACTTGGCCGGCCTGGTCTGGCTGGCATTACTCGATTCGAAATGGCGCGAACCGGCCGGTTCGTAGAACGATTGGCCAGCCGTGTAGGTGATGGCCTTTTCATCGTTGACCCGTGAGGTAATCTCGCCTTCCAGCACATACGCCACGGCCGTGCCGGTATGGCTGTGGGGGGCGGTCGCTTGGCCAGGAGCGTAGTCCACGGTGAGCATGATGGTTTTCTTGCCCGGGACGTTGGCGAGTGGGTGCTCCTGCAGTATGTTGATTTTCTCCTGGTTGTAGACCGGGTCGTGGGCAAGGGCACTGAACGAGGCCAGCAGCAGGGCTGTGCCGAGAAGCGTTTTCATGATGCGGATTCCGAGTTGTTCAAGACCCGGTCCACACTAAGCCTCACTCGCCTGCTGACCAATAGCCAATCGGCACGAAAACCCCTTAGCCAATCTCCAGGAGAATATCCCGCACCTTATCCAGCGCCGGGTCGATATCCAGGGTCTCGATGGCTCCGAAGCCGAACATCAGGCCTGTCTGTGCCGGTACTGCATGAAAAAACAGCGCCAGCGGATGCAGCCCCACGTCGGCCTCGTGTGCGCGCTTGATAAGCCGCTCGATGTCTATCGGCACCTTGCACAGGGCCGCCAGATGGAAGCCGGCCACGGTGGGCACGCTGCTGAACCAGGGCGCAAGATCGCCGGACAGGCGTGCGAGAAGGCGCTCGCGTCGCCCGGCGTATACCGTATGGCAGCGGCGAATGTGCTTGAGCAAATAGCCTTCGCTGATGAATTTGGCCAGCGCCCATTGCGGCAAGGTCGAGGTGTGTTGGTCGGTCAGTTGCTTGGCTTTGAGCACCGCGTCGAAGATGGCCGGCGGCAATACTGCGTAGCCGAGGCGCAATTCGGGCAGCAGGGTTTTCGAGAAGGTGCCGACGTAGGTGACCACGCCTTGGGTGTCCATGCTTTGCAGGGAATCGGTGGGGCGGCCCTCGTAGCGGAATTCGCTGTCATAGTCGTCCTCGATCACAATCGCTCCCAGTTCGATGGCCCGTGCCAGTAGCGCTTCTCGGCGTGACTGGCTCATGGGCATGCCCAATGGAAACTGATGGGAGGGCGTCACATAGATCAATCGCGTGCCGTCGGGAATCAGCGCGACCTGGAGGCCTTGTTCGTCAACCGGCACGCTCGCCACCGTCGCGCCCATGGCTTTGAACAACAGTCGCGCCGGCGTGTAGCCGGGGTCTTCCATGGCAACAATACTGCCCGGTTCCAATACGACGCGGGCGATCAGGTCGAGGGCCTGCTGGGCGCCGTTGGTCACCACGATGTTTTCACTGCGGCATTTGACGCCCCGGGAAAAGGCGATGTGCCCGGCGATAGCGCTGCGCAGCGCCGGCAAGCCTGCTGGCTGGCTGTAGAACCCGCTGCTTTGGGCGATACGGCGCAAGGCATCCTGGGTGCAGCGCCGCCATTCATCCTGTGGGAACTGGTTGCGGGTGGTGGCGCCCCCGATAAAGTCACGGCGCGGGCGGTTGTCGCGATCGGGATGGCCCAGGGAAAAGGGTAGGGCTTGCCATTTGGCCAGTGTGTCGGCGCAGGCAAGGTCAGGCGCGCGTTGCAACTGTTCGGCGCGTGTCGCCCAGGCATTGACGAAGGTACCCCGGCCGACCTTGCCGACCAACAGACCTTCGTAGGTCAGCACGGCGTAGGTGTCGGATACGGTCTTGCGCGAGACCCCCAGTTGTTCGGCCAACAGGCGGCTCGGGGGCAGTTGCGCACCGGCGGCCAGGCGGCCTGACTCGATCGCCGTGCGCAGTTGCTGGTAAAGCTGTTCCGCCAGATCCTTGCGGCCCTTGATAACGACGTGCAGTTCCATGTTTCATCCAGAGGCAATCAATCACCCGCAAGATTACCGCAAGTCGCTATCGCCGGAGCTTCTGACGATCAATCAGGACAGGAATCCACCGTCCACATTCAACGCTACGCCGGTGGTGTAGCTTGAGGCATCGCTGGCCAGGTACAGCACCGCACCGGCCATTTCATCCGGCGCGGCGACGCGCTTGAGTGGAATCTGTTGCAGGGCCATTTTCAGGATCGAATCGTTCTTCACCAGCGCCGAGGCGAACTTGGTGTCGGTCAGCCCCGGCAGCAGCGCGTTGCAGCGAATGCCGAACTGCGCGCATTCCTTGGCGAAGACCTTGGTCATGTTGATGACCGCGGCCTTGGTCACCGAATAGATGCCCTGGAAATGCCCAGGGGAAATACCGTTGATCGAGGCCACGTTGATGATGCTGCCGCCGCCGTTTTCGCGCATCAGCTTGCCGGCTTCCACGGACATGAAGAAGTAGCCGCGAATGTTCACATCGACGGTTTTCTGGAATGCGCCGAGATCAGTGTCCAGCACATTGCAGAACTGCGGGTTGGTGGCCGCGTTGTTGACCAGGATATCCAGGCGCCCGAATTGCTCGCGGATGCCGGCGAACACCGCGCTGATCTGTTCCATCTCGCCGATGTGGCAGGCAATCGCCGTGGCCTTGCCGCCGGCGGCGATGATCGCATCGGCGACGTGCTGGCAGCCGTCGATCTTACGGCTCGACACAATCACATGCGCGCCTTGCTGGGCCAGCAGTTTGGCGATGGCTTCGCCGATACCGCGGCTGGCGCCGGAAACAAAAGCGATCTTGCCGTCGAGGTCGAACAACTGAGTCTTGGACATGGTTTTTCCTTGTGAGGTCATAGCTCGGACTATCAGAGTACGGATTTGCCGATGACATTCAGGCTCATCTGCTCCAGCAGCTTGTTCATCTGAATGAACTGCGCAAAGCGTTTGTCCTGGGTCTGGCCATGGAAGAAGCGGTAGTAGATCTGCTGCACGATGCCGGCGAGGCGGAACAGGCCGTAGGTGTAGTAGAAGTCGAAGTTGTCGATCTGGATGCCCGAGCGTGCGGCGTAGTAATCGACGAATTCGCGGCGGGTGAGCATGCCCGGTGCATTGCTCGGTTGGCGACGCATCAATTGCACGGGCGCCGGGTCGTCCGCTTCAATCCAATAGGCCAGGCTGTTGCCCAGGTCCATCAACGGATCCCCAAGGGTGGTCAGTTCCCAATCCAGCACGCCGATGATCTGCATCGGATTGTGTGGGTCGAGGATCACGTTATCGAAGCGGTAGTCATTGTGGACGATGCTGGAAGTCGGGTGATCGGCGGGCATCTTGTCGTTGAGCCAGGCGCGCACCGCTGCCCATTTCGGCGCATCAGGGGTCAAGGCTTTCTCGTAGCGATCACTCCAGCCGCGAATCTGCCGCGCCACGTAACCTTCGGGCTTGCCCAGGTCGGCCAGGCCGCAGGCGGCATAGTCGACCTGGTGCAGTTCGACGAACTTGTCGATGAAACTCTTGCATAGCGCCTCGCTCTTCGCTGCGTCCAGGCCCAGTTCCGGTGGCAGGTCCGAGCGCAGGATGATGCCCTTGACCCGTTCCATCACGTAGAACTCGGCGCCGATCACCGATTCGTCGGTGCAATGCACGTACGTCTTGGGGCAATACGCAAAGCCGTCCTTGAGCTGGTTGAGAATGCGAAATTCACGCCCCATGTCATGGGCGGACTTGGCCTTGTGGCCAAAGGGCGGACGGCGCAGGACGAACTCCTGTTCGGGGTATTCCAGCAGGTAGGTCAGGTTGGACGCCCCACCAGGGAACTGGCTGATTTTCGGCGTGCCGCTCAGGCCCGGAATATGGGCCTTGAGGTAGGGATCGATGAGACTGGCATCAAGTTCTTCGCCGGGGCGAATCTGGGTCGATTGGTCGTTGAGCGCCATGCTTATCCCTTCTGCTTATTCTTGAGGCCTTGGACTATTGGCTAATCTAATGCGCGCGGCCGACCCGCGACAAGGTCGGGTCGGCTTAATAGGTTAGCGTGTTGGATGATGATCAGCGTGCCTGATCGGTCATTTCTCGGGCATGCGGTTGCGCGGTGGCAACGTTACGGGGGTCAGCACCGGGCGGCCGGCGAAGTGTTCCACCAGGTTGTCCGCCACCCGCTGCACGGTGTCGTGAGCGGCTTCCGGCGACAGGCCGGCGACGTGCGGCGTCAGTACCGTATTGGCCAGCGACTTGAAGGCGTCGGGGACGTTGGGCTCGTCGTCGAACACATCCAGCGCGGCGCCGCCAATGCGCCGTTGCTCCAGCGCGCTGATCAGGTCCGCCGTCACCACCACGCTGCCACGCGCGATGTTCACCAGAAAGCCGTTGGGCCCGAGGGCATCCAACGCCTGGCGGTCGATCAAATGCCGGGTTCCCGGGCCGCCCGGGGTGGCGATGATCAGAAAGTCCGAGGTGCGTGCCAGCTCCACCGGCGTTGAGCAGTAGGTGTAGTCGACATCGCCGCGTGGCTGGCGGCTGTGATAGCTGATGTGCATGTCGAAGCCCAGGGCCGCGCGTTTGGCGACAGCCATGCCGACGGCACCCAGGCCCAGGATGCCCAACTGTTTACCCGAGAGCGAAGGGCGCATCACCTTGGGCCATTCGCTACGCCGAACCGCGGCGTCGCTTCGAGGAATGCCTCGCACCAGCGACAGCAACAGCGCCAGGGCGTGGTCCGCCACCGACGGAGCATTCACGCCGGCGCCGTTGGTGACAATGATTCCCCGGTCGCTGGCGGCTTGCAGGTCCACCTGTTCATAACCCGCGCCGATCACGCAGATGATTTCCAGCAACGGCAGGGCGGCGATTTCTTCAGCGTAAAGCCCCAAGGGGCCGCGGGTCAGTACGGCCTGGATCTGGCCGCCATGGTGCTTGATCGCCTCACGCCGTTCGGTGGGCGTGGGCGCGAGGATTACATGAAAGTCATTGCTCTCGATGATGGGCAAATAGTCGTTGATGGTTTCGACCAGGACCAGAACAGTGGCGGGCATGCGAGGTTCTTCCTGAGGGCTTTGGTGGGGGAGAGTATGGGGTATTTTCCAGGACGGACTGTCTACAGGCATAGAAAAAAACTGATGCCTTGTACACGTGATCAATCCCTTTGACCGGCCTGATGGACGCTCCGTTCAGCGGTTTCGCGACCTCCGTGGGCCGCCTTCCAACCTGACCATTCCTCAGCTAAGTCTTTGCTTCTTCAGGTGAATCTTGGACAATCGCGCCCCTGTTACGGTTGTGGCGCTGCCTGTCAGGGTTTTCTGACTCGCCGCGACCGTATGAATGCGGAGATCCGAGCGGATGAATGATCAGGCCAATAGCGTCGATGAACGCTACGCAACGACACCTGTAACCCTCACCGGCTGGAGCCGCCAGGACACGACCTGGATGCTCGGCCTGTTCGGCACGGCGATTGGCGCCGGCACACTGTTTCTGCCCATCAACGCGGGCCTCGGCGGCTTCTGGCCGCTGCTGTTCCTCGCGCTGCTGGCCTTCCCGATGACGTTCTATGCGCACCGTGGCCTGACACGCTTTGTCCTTTCGGGCCGTGCGGGTTCGGACATTACCGAGGTGGTCGAGGAGCATTTCGGGATCAAGGCCGGTGCGGTGATCACCTTGTTGTACTTCTTTGCGATCTTTCCGATCCTGCTGATCTACAGCGTGGCCTTGACCAATACTGTCGGCAGTTTCATGCAGCATCAACTGCACATCGAGCCACCACCGCGGGCGCTGTTGTCGTTTGTGCTGATCCTCGGGCTGCTGGCCGTGGTGCGTTGTGGCGAGCACGTGATCGTCAAGGCCATGAGCCTGATGGTCTACCCGTTTATCGTCGCCTTGCTGTTTCTCGCGGTCTACCTGGTGCCGCATTGGAATGGTGGCATTCTCAGCACCGCGACTACGCTGCCTGAGCCGTCGGCGTTGTTGCACACGTTGTGGCTGGCGATTCCGGTGATGGTGTTCTCGTTCAATCATTCGCCGATCATCTCGGCCTTTGCGGTGGACCAGAAACGCCAGTATGGCGCCCACGCCGAAGAGCGCAGCTCGCAGATCCTGTCCCGCGCGCACGTGTTGATGGTCGCGATGGTGCTGTTTTTTGTCTTCAGTTGCGTGCTGACGCTGTCACCTGCGCAACTGGCCGAGGCCAAGGCGCAGAACCTGTCGATCCTGTCCTACCTGGCCAACCATTTCAGCAACCCGACCATCGCCTTCGCGGCGCCGTTGATTGCCTTCGTGGCAATTGCCAAGTCGTTCCTGGGCCACTACATCGGTGCCAGCGAAGGCCTTAAGGGTCTGGTCGTGAAAAGTGGCAAGCGTCCGGGCGCCAAGGCGCTGGACCGCATGACGGCGGCATTCATGCTGATCGTGTGCTGGGTCGTGGCGACGCTGAACCCGAGCATCCTGGGCATGATCGAGACACTGGGCGGACCGATCATTGCCTCGATCCTGTTCCTGATGCCGATGTACGCCATCCGCAAGGTTCCGGCCATGGCCAGGTACCGTGGACAGGCCTCCAACGTGTTCGTGACCCTGGTCGGCCTGGTGGCCATTTCCTCTCTGGTTTATTCGCTGATTCCTTGATCTGGACAGAGCCGGCGCTCTCGGCTTTGCTCACATGAGTAGAGCGCTCATCGCTAGACAACGGCCGATTCCGCGTGCAGCGCGATTCGGCCGTTTTTCTGCCAGGCCGGAAAGCTCAGCGCTACCACATGGTCGTTGTTCACGCGTTGCGGGGAACCGAGACGACTCAGCTGCACGCCATTTTTCAGGAAATAACGTTCCAGCGCCGGTGTGGTCACCGCCACCACTCGGTTGGCCCCTTGGCTCCAGGCATGATGCAGGCTGTTCCACCAGACCCGCATCGGCAATGTGCCGCGCTCCAGGGCGCGGGCGGCAAAACGCGAGACTTCCCAGGTGTCGCTGCTTTGGGGGATGGGCTGGTCACATAGAAATCCGAAGACTTCCGATAACAGATAGGGTTGTGTCGTCGGCAACAGTCGCGCGCATCCGCAGACCCGACGCCTGGCATCCAGGGCAAGGATATGGCGGGTGTCGGCCTGGTCGAACTGGTCGAATTCGCGTTGGGGCAGGGCATAGGTGGAATCCAGTTGCCAGCCCAGTTGCTGGATGAATACCTCATATCGATAGCGGCCCAGGTCGTCCTCGAGCGCTGTAGACAGTTCATGGTGATGACGAGTGATGATGTTGATCATTGGATGTCCTTATCGTGATCGTGGGGGTTTAAAGCAGGCCCAGTGCGGCGGCATAGGCGGCCGCAAGTGTTTTGTTGGCTGCCCCGAACTTCTTCTGGATGGCCTTGAGGTGAAAGTTCACGGTGTTGACGGAGATGGCGAGGATCAGCGCGATCTCGCCCGAACTCTTGCCGTCGGCGGTCCACTGCAGGATTTCCCGCTCACGCAGGCTGAGGCAGACCGACTCGTGGGCGTGTTCGCTGTGGCCCAGGTCGGTGAGGCGCAGTGTCACCAGTTCGAGGAGGCAACGCAGGCGCAATTGAATTTCGACGCTTTCGGCCGGTGAAATACGCTCCTGGCTCCGGGCCACGGACAGTACTCGCAACGAATGATCGTGGCTGCGGATCGGTAGCGTGGCGCCGACACACAGGCCCCATTCCCGGGCCTCTTGCCAAAGCTTTGGACTGTTATCAAACAGCGCGTCGTTCCAGAGCATCATCTCGGTAGAGCGCAGGCCACGGAGAATCGACGGATCGACCGCCGCGTAGTTCTGGGCCTCGTAATGTTCCAGCCATCGTTCGGGGTATGAACCGTAAATCTCGGTTTTCGGGCGGGTAAAAGGGGTCAGATGGCGTATACCATAGGCGTAATACTCGAACCCCAACTGCAACACTTCCCGTTCCAGAAGCGCAAACACGTGAGCCCCTGTCTGTAGCGTGAGCATCTCGATCCGCAAGCGATTCCACCAGCGGATGAGGTCGTTTTCCTTCTCCATGGACAGTCGCCTCGATTCCTGGAACCTTTGGCAATCTAGCCCACGTGTTCTGTCTGTCAACCTTTTCCTACGCTTCCCGATGGCTCTGGCACGGTACTCTCGCCTACGAGGCGGGTCATTCATGAGGCTTGGCGCAGTCGAGGTATTGAATAGCGGGCGTGGCATTGTTCAATGGCGTTGACCGCTGTCTCGCAGGAAGCTGCATCGGCGGGCGTCAGGCTGCTCGCTCGACGACAGGCTTTTTGCAAACGGGTGTCCTGTAGGAGTGCGCTGATCGCACCTTGCAGGTCGTGTTTATCCAATGGCAAGGCGAGACGTATCCCACAACCCATGCGCACCAGCCGTTCAGCGTTATCGAACTGGTCATGGGCGATCGGCAGGGCGATTTGCGGGATGCCGGCCGCGAGGGCCTGGCTCATCGCGCCGATACCGCCGGGATGAACCAGGCCGGCGGCGTGCGGCAGCAGCGAGCTCATGGGTAAAAACGGTCGCTGCATCACAGTGGATGGCAGGTCTGCGATGTCTGGCCGATCACCGGTCAGGAAAATGCCGCGTGCGCCGGCCCTGTGCAGCGCTGCCAGGGCGAAGCGATAGAACTGCTGGTCGAAATGTTCGGTGGAACCTTGGGTGAAGACAATCGGCGCCGGTCCGGCCTTCAGAAAGGCTTGGGTCTGTTCATCGAGCCCAATACTGCCGCCGTCGAACAGTGGGAAGCCGGCCATGTGCAATGGCTGCGGCCAGTCTTGCTGTACCGGTGCGAACCAGTCGGGAAACAGGCAGATCACCCCTTGGGGCGCATGCATCCACTGACTGAAGATGTGCTTCGCCGTGCCCGGCAGCCCGCGCTTGTGGCGCAGCGCATTGATCTGCGGTGCGCAGGTACGATCCAGGCTCAGGTATTCGATCCCGCGCCAAAGCCATTTGCGCAAGGTCAAGGGCAGCCGCGGCGACACGTTGAACGTGGGGTGGATCGGCGGCAAGTGCGCCGACAACAGCGTTGAAGGAGACACCTGGACGGACAAGTAGGGAAAGCCGTATTTCTCATGGGCGATGCGTGCACCCAAGGCCCACAGCGAGCCGACCACCACCGTATCGTCATGGTCCTGGGCGGCGAGATAGTCATAGACCGGCTCCAACAGGCCGGCAATCGCTTGCCACAACACGGTGAAGGAGGTTTTCGGGTCCCACAACCGGGGATCGCCCATGGCGGCGTTGTAGGTCGCCTCATCGCACAACGGCACAAACTCCAGGCCCCGGGCTTCGATGGTGTGTTGAAACGCCGGCATGCTGCACAAGGTCACCTGATGACCGCGCAAGGTCAGGGCGGCGCCGAGGCCGATAAAGGGGAATACGTCACCGGCCGAGCCGATGGCAATCATGATTACTCGCATCATCCACATCCTTGTTGAAAAGTGCTCACGCGAAACTCAACTGCGCTCGGTGAGGGAGCGAGCTGCACATCGCCTCTGGCGGTGCGTTGCGAGGCTCCAGCAAATGGCCCAGCAATGCGCTGTGTACGCCGTTGGCGGCCGCTCTCGACTCCAGGTCCAGAAAATGCCCGCTGCTTTCTGCGGTGGAGAAGCTGCAATCGCGGATGTACTGTTTGAAACGCTGAACGTCGATTGCGCTGGTGTATTCATCCCAGGCGCCGTTCAAGAAGTGAACATGGCTGTCGATGCTCGACAGCTGCGGCAGGTAAGCCCCTTCGTTGAGCTTGAGGGCCTGGTCGATATGGAACCGCGCTTGATGCGGTTCGGCGTTGACCAACAGCGCCATGTGTTGTTGATTGGCGGTCTTGAGTCGGGCCGGGAGGTGCTTGCCCAGGGTCTGGTTGAGCAAATGGCCGATACCCGCATTGTCACCTCGGGCCATGAGGGCCTGGGCACCGCTGACGTAGTCGAGCATCGGAGCATTGAGGCCCGGAGCGAATGACATGACCACCGAGCTTTCGATGCCATCCGGCTTTTTGGCGAGGGCCAGCAGGGTCGACAGGCCGCCCCAGGACGCGGAAACCAGGTGGTGGATGTTGAAACGCTTGATCAATGCCAACAGGATCTGCACTTCGTCGTCCTTGGTCACCAGGCTCCGATCCGGGTTGTGGGCGCGGGAGTTTCCGGCAAACGGCAAGTCGAACAGCACCACGTTGAAGTGCTCGGCCAGGCATTTGCTGGTACGGGCAAAAGCCGACGTCGTGGCCATCGCTCCATTGACCAGCAATACGTTTTTTCTGTCGGGAGCATCGCCGATCTGTTCCACTGACACTGTGTAGTCCTTGAAAACCTTCTTGATCACATATTGGTTGCGCCACATAACACACCTCCAGCAAGCACTTGAAAAACGGGCGAAAACGCCCCTGCCACTGGGCTCAAGCGCCGAGGGCAAGGCATGGCTGTTTTTTTTATTAGAAGTAGTACGGCTTACAACGCGAAGAACATCCAAAGCAGGCAGACCCCATGACGCAGGCGTCACGGTGTAGAGAGTTTTAGTCTTCAAGGCGCGGAGGGACAACTACCTGATCTGGTAGGTCATTGCGCAGGGCTGGTCGTCAGTCAGTGTTTTGTCGTGGGGCAGGCATAAAAAAGCCGCGTATCTTGCGATACGCGGCGTTTTTTAACGGGTGCAGCTATAACGTGAAACCTTAGGCTTGAAGCACCGGAATGTTCGCGTTGGCCGCGCTTTCACGGAACTCGGCGATCTGGTCAAAGCTCAGGTAGCGATAGACATCGCTGGCCATGGTGTTGATCTTCGCGGCGTATTCCATGTACTCCTCGACGGTCGGCAGGCGACCCAGGATCGAGGCCACCGACGCCAACTCGGCCGACGCCAGGTAGACGTTCGCGCCGTCACCCAGACGGTTCGGGAAGTTACGGGTCGATGTCGACACAACTGTCGAGTTCGGCTCTACACGTGCCTGGTTACCCATGCACAGCGAGCAGCCCGGCATTTCCATGCGCGCGCCAGCCTTGCCGTAGATGCCGTAGTAGCCTTCTTCGGTCAGTTGGTGAGCGTCCATTTTGGTCGGCGGCGACAGCCACAGACGGGTTGGCAGCTGACCCTTGACCTGATCCAGCAGTTTACCGGCAGCGCGGAAGTGACCGATGTTGGTCATGCACGAACCGATGAAGACTTCGTCGATCTTCTCGCCAGCGACGCTGGACAGCAGACGGGCGTCGTCCGGATCGTTTGGCGCGCAGAGCACAGGCTCATTGATTTCGGCCAGGTCGATCTCGATCACTTCGGCGTATTCCGCGTCGGCGTCGGCCACCATCAGTTCAGGGTTGGCAACCCAGGCTTCCATCGCTTGGGCGCGACGTTCCAGGGTCCGCGCATCACCGTAGCCTTCGCCGATCATCCAGCGCAGCAGGGTGATGTTGGAGTTCAGGTACTCGGTGATGGACTCTTTCGACAGCTTGATGGTGCAACCGGCAGCCGAACGTTCGGCCGAGGCGTCGGACAGTTCGAAAGCCTGCTCGATGCTCAGGTCGTCCAGGCCTTCGATTTCCAGGATGCGGCCGGAGAAGGCGTTTTTCTTGCCTTTCTTCTCTACGGTCAACAGGCCTTTCTGAATCGCGTAGTAAGGAATGGCATGCACCAGGTCACGCAGGGTGATGCCGGGTTGCATTTTGCCTTTGAAGCGCACCAGGATCGATTCCGGCATGTCCAGTGGCATTACGCCAGTGGCGGCGGCAAACGCCACCAGGCCGGAACCGGCCGGGAACGAGATGCCCATCGGGAAACGGGTGTGGGAGTCACCACCGGTGCCGACGGTGTCCGGCAGCAGCATGCGGTTCAGCCAGCTGTGGATGATGCCGTCGCCCGGACGCAGGGACACGCCGCCACGGGTCATGATGAAGTCAGGCAGGGTGTGATGGGTGGTCACGTCGATCGGCTTTGGATAGGCCGCGGTGTGGCAGAAGGACTGCATCACCAGATCGGTGGAGAAGCCCAGGCACGCCAGGTCTTTCAGTTCGTCACGGGTCATTGGACCGGTGGTGTCCTGGGAGCCGACGGTGGTCATCTTCGGCTCGCAGTAGGTACCTGGGCGAACGCCCTCTACACCGCAGGCCTTGCCGACCATTTTCTGCGCCAGGGTGAAGCCCTTGGTGCTTTCAGCCGGTGCTTCAGGCTTCTTGAACAGGTCGGAGGGTGGCAGGCCGAGTTCGGCGCGGGCCTTTTCGGTCAGGCCACGGCCAATGATCAGCGGGATACGGCCGCCGGCGCGTACTTCGTCCAACAGCACCGGGGTCTTCATTTCGAAGGTGGTCAGGACTTCATCGGTGCCGTGCTTGCAGACTTTGCCAGCATGCGGGTAGAGGTCGATCACGTCGCCCATGTGCATGTTGGTGACGTCAAATTCGATGGGCAGTGCGCCAGCATCTTCCATGGTGTTGTAGAAGATCGGAGCGATTTTGCTGCCGAAGCAGAAACCGCCAGCGCGCTTGTTCGGCACGTAAGGCACGTCGTCACCGAAGAACCACAGGACCGAGTTGGTGGCGGATTTGCGCGACGAACCGGTACCGACCACATCACCGACGTAAGCGATAGGGAAACCCTGGCCGCGCATTTCTTCGATCTGCTTCATCGGGCCGGTCTTGCCTTGCTCGTCCGGGACGATGCCGTCACGGGCCATTTTCAGCATGGCCAGGGCGTGCAGCGGGATGTCAGGGCGGGACCAGGCGTCCGGGGCAGGGGACAGGTCGTCGGTGTTGGTTTCGCCAGTAACCTTGAACACGCGCAGGCTGATCTTGTCGGCCAGCGTCGGGCGGTTCTTGAACCACTCGCCGTCGGCCCAGGACTGGATCACGGCTTTGGCGTACGCGTTGCCAGCCTTGGCTTTTTCGGCCACGTCGTGGAACGCATCGAACATCAGCAGGGTGTGCTTGAGCTGGGCAGCCGCGACAGGCGCCAGCTCGGCGTTGTCCAGCAGCTCGACCAAGGTCACGATGTTGTAGCCACCTTGCATGGTGCCCAGCAGTTCAACGGCGCGTTTCTTGTCGATCAGGGGAGAAGTTGCTTCGCCCTTGGCCAGGGCAGACAGGAAGCCGGCCTTGACGTAGGCAGCTTCGTCAACGCCTGGTGGAATGCGGTTGGTGATCAGGTCAACGAGGAACTCTTCTTCGCCAGCCGGGGGATTTTTCAGCAGCTCGACCAGGCCTGCGGTTTGTTCGGCGTTAAGTGGCTGGGGAACGATACCCAGGGCTGTACGCTCTTCGATATGTTTGCGGTAGGCTTCAAGCACAGTTATTACCCTCATCAGTAGTCCCACGGGACGCTCATCCAGAAATGAACGGCACGCATGCGCTCGGGGGCTTTTTGGGCCGCAAAGCCAGCGCTGCCGCCATTCCTTATAGAAGCTGCTTTCAAAGTTTTACGCCTGCAGAACGGAGCTGATGAGGGTTGGCGCTGGTTATTGACCTACCGGGTAATAACCAGCGCCAACACCGTTCTGAAGGAACGACTGTGCTCGTGACGCTTTGAAAACAGCTTCCAGCGGATTATTGGCGCCTTACAAGGCCGGATGATTCTACGGCAAAAAAAAGCTAAAGGTAAGTTGCCGCGCTAAGTTTGCAGGGTGATGAACCTTAGACAAAGGGCTAACATGTCGAACTGTTTCGCTGATTTGTGCGTTGTCGATCATGTCCAACCAAACCATCAAGACCCCCTGCGTAGGCCTGTGTTCCACGGTTTACGGCGATCTTGTGTGCCGCGGCTGCAAGCGCTTTCACCACGAAGTGATCCAGTGGAATGGCTATAACGAAGAAGAAAAACGCGCAGTATGGCTGCGGCTGGAGCAGTTATTGGTGCAGGTGATGGCCGGCAAGCTGGAAGTCTTCGACCCCAAAACCCTGCGCGGGCAGTTGGAGCAGCGCAAGATCCGCTTTGTGCCGCACCAGTCCGAGTACTGCTGGGCTTACCAGTTGATCGCCCGTGGCGCGCGGGTCATCACTAATCTTGAGGCCTACGGCATGGTGCTGCTGCCGGAGTTTCGCGACTGGAACCTGCCGCGGTTGCGCGATGCCATCGACCGCGAGTTTTTCATCCTGTCCGAGGCGCACTACCAGCGCTACATCGCCCCGGGGTTTCTCAAGGATGTATTTTCCAACTGACCCCGCATGACCCCCTGTAGGAGCGAGCTTGCTCGCGAAAAACCCGAGAGCGCCTCGGCGTGTCAGGTTTCCCGTGACATCGTTAACGACCTTCGCGAGCAAGCTCGCTCCTACACTGCTCAGCGTCGCGCCCAGGATCAAAAGCCAGGGCCGAGCCGTCTTCTGTAGGAGCGAGCTTGCTCGCGAAAAACCCGAGAGCGCCTCGGCGTGTCAGGTTTCCCGTGTCATCGTTGACGACCTTCGCGAGCAGGCTCGCTCCTACACTGCTCAGCGTCGCGCCCAGGATCAACAGCCAGGGCCGAGCCGTCTTCTGTAGGAGCGAGCTTGCTCGCGAAAAACCCGAGAGCGCCTCGGCGTGTCAGGTTTCCCGCGTCATCGTTAACGACCTTCGCGAGCAAGCTCGCTCCTACACTGCTCAGCGTCGCGCCCAGGATCAACAGCCAGGGCCGAGCCGTCTTCTGTAGGAGCGAGCTTGCTCGCGAAAAACCCGAGAGCGCCTCGGCGTGTCAGGTTTCCCGCGTCATCGTTGACGACCTTCGCGAGCAAGCTCGCTCCTACAGTGGGTCCTCACTGTCTGGAGGATCGGCGTCAAGGGGTGCTGGCCAGTTCCTGTAGATGATCCATCAGCGCCTGGGGCTTGAGTACCAGGACATCGCTTTCCACCGCATCCAGCACCACCTCGGCGGTGTTGCCGATCAAGGTCCCCGAGATACCGGTGCGTGCCACTGTGCCGATGATCGTCACTGCCGCGTGTAACGTATGGGCCAAGTGCGGAATCAGCACATCCGCCGGGCCTTCCTCGATATGCAAGCGGGCGTCATCGATATCGAACTCGGCTTGAAACGCCTTGCACTGTTCGCGATAGCGCGCTTCGATGGTTTCCTTGAGCTGGAATACCGGGTCGGCGGCCGACAGCATCGGTGACGGGTGGGCGCTGATCACATGCAGCTGTGCCTTGGCCAGGCTGGCGATGTCGAAACCATGGTCGATGATTGCGGCATGCAGGGATTTATGCTCGCCGTCGAGGTTGCCCACGTCGACGGCGGCCAGGATCACCCCGTCGGCCCAGGGCGTGGCGGTCTTCACCAGCAGCACCGGCGTCGGGCAATAACGCAACAACTTCCAGTCCGCCGGGGTCAGCAGGGCTTTTTTCAGCGGGCTGTCAGAAAAGTGCTGCTTGATCACCAGCCCACAACCTTCGGCCTGCTGCACCTCGATGATGGTTTCATGCAGGCTGTCATTCCAGGCTTGTTCAGTGGTGACGCTGTAGCCGTCCGCGAGTAATCCCTGCTTGAGCACACTCAACATGGCCGAATGCTCATGTTTTTTGTCACAGACCAGCAAATGCAGGTGGGCGTCGGTGACCCCCGCGATCAGCTTTGCGCGCTTCAGGGCCAGGCTCTCCGAATGTTCGGGCTCGATGACCACCAGGATGCTGCGGATGGCTTGCATGATCGGGATCTCCAGGAAAAGGGGCGTTGCACAACTATAGTTGCTGCTCGCCAAGCGTGATGTTGATGCACATCAAGCCCGGTGACTGGTGGTCTGCGGCGGGGTCGGTATAATCGGCGGCCTTTTTCCGATCCTTTGCCCGTGAGCCCGATGAACCTGCCCGAAATCCACGAATTCCTCGGCTGCCGCACTCCCGATGCCTGGATCCAGGCGGCGTTGGCCGATCAGGAAACCCTGCTGATCGACCACAAGAACTGCGAATTCAAGGCCGCGAGTACTGCCTTGAGCCTGATCGCCAAGTACCACGGCCATGTCGACCTGATCAACATGATGTCGCGCCTGGCGCGGGAAGAACTGGTGCACCACGAGCAGGTCATGCGGCTGATGAAAAAGCGCAAGGTTGAACTGCGCCAACTGTCCGCTGGCCGTTACGCTTCGGGTTTGCGCAAGGTCGTGCGCAATCACGAGCCGGTCAAACTGGTGGATACCCTGGTGGTCGGCGCTTTTATCGAAGCCCGCAGTTGCGAGCGTTTCGAGGCGCTGGTACCGCAGTTGGATGAAGAACTCGGCAAGTTCTACTTTGGCCTGCTGAAAAGCGAGGCGCGGCACTTTCAGGGTTATCTGAAACTGGCCTACCAGTACGGCGATGCCAAGGACATCGCCCAGGTGATTGAGCGGGTGAGGGGAGCCGAGCAGGAACTGATCGAGTCACCCGACATCGAGTTCCGCTTTCACAGTGGCGTGCCAGCCTGAGGCCACGGCCACGCCGATCAGTGCGGTGATCCCGCTCAGCAGCAGGATCACCGTCTGGGTGCCCAAGGGCGCGGCCAGCACGGCAATCGCCAGCCCGGCCAAGGGTTGCGCCAGGTTGTTGAGCAACGTGATCACACCCACCGTTTTGCCGAAGTCCTGCACCGGGATTACCCGTTGACGGGTGCTGCGCATATACACGTTGAACATCTTGTCGAAACCGGTGACCAGCAGGAAACCGAGGGTGTAGGCCCACAGGCCGGGGCTGATCGCCGTGATCAAGGCCCCGACTGCAATCATCGAATAGGACAGCCCGCCCAGCACCTTCAACGACAGCGTCGAGCGTGCCAGGTAGAACAAAATCACGATAGTCACCACGGCGCCGGCCGCTTGCACCCCGGCATAAGCATCTTTGCCCGCCGCGAATTGGCCTGTGACCATGGCCGCAGACGTGGCCAGTGTCACGCCGATGATCAGATTCACCCCCACCGCCAGGGCAATGATGCGCCTCAATTCCGCCAGGCTACGAATGTGTCTGAACGCAATGCGCAGTGGTTGCAGCCAGATATCCCGGTGTTGCTCGAAGGTTTCCAGGTTTACCGTGGTGTTGCGTTGCCAGATCAGCATCGCCAGGTCCGCCAGCACAAACAACCCGGCAATTCCCAACACCACCCAATGCCAGGCCCACACCTCAAGCATCAGCGCGGCTACCAGCGGGCCAAGCACCAGGCCGCTCTGGTCGGCGATCTGCGAATAGGACAAGGTCTTGGCGTAGGTGTAATGCTTGAAAATGTGTGGCATGACGACTTCCCGCGCCATGATGCCCTGGGTCGTCAACACGCCACACAGCGCCGACAGGATCACCAGCCAATAGATGCCGTCGAACACCCCGTACAGCGCCACCGCCACCCCACAGGCCAATGCCCGGTAAACCTGGCTGATGTGCAGGATGCGCACCGGCGAGAACTTGTCGCACAGCGCCCCGCATACTGGAAATGCCAGATAGCGCGGCAGTGACTCGACGAAAAACGCCAGCCCGGCCCACGCCACGCTATTGGTGGTCTGGAACACGATCAGCGGTACGATAAACAGCAGGATCTGGTCCGCCAGCCGTGACAGGAACAATGAGATGAAAAAAGCCAGGTAATCCTTGCGCATGGTGCTCTCGTTTCAGTGAATCAAAGAGTCAACTGACAGCCGATCAATAGCTTGAACCAGAGGTGTCGTTGAGATTATGGCGTTTTTACTCGTGCAGAGGGCGGCGGATATTGGTGCTTGAGAGGTTAAAAAATACGCAGGGCGTTCATCGCCAATATTGACGGCGGCGCAGTTGTTCGACATCGCCAGCCCGGGCGTATAGCGAGTAAGGGTGGGAGTCTTCGAGCAAGGTAAATGTTCTCCCCTGCAATGCAGGGGCCTGGTTACATCGGGTGTTCCGGCATCAGCGTGGCGATTAACGCCCGGATGGTGCCGGGCAAGGCATCCAGTTCGCGCACCAGGATGCTGCGTTCGCGAATCGCCCAGGCTTCATCCAGCCTGATCGTTGCCAGTTGCATGGTCCGGCTGTGCCGCACGGCCGCGGACTCGGGAATGATGCCAATGCCCACGCCGGCCTCGACCATCCGGCAGATGGCCTCGAAGCTGGACACCTGGATGCGCAGCGACAAGTGCTTGCCCCTACGTTCGACATGCTCGCGCAGGAAACTCAGCAGGGTGCTGCCTTCATGCAGGCCGATGTGTTGATAGGCCAGCGTCTGCTCCAGGGTTACCGCAGACTGCTCGGCCAGCGGATGGCCCACCGGCACCATCAGCACCAGGTGATCGGTGCTGAAGTGCAGCACCTGCAAGCCTGCCGCTTCCACGGGGCCGGCGATAATGCCCATGTCGCTGGTGCCGTCCAGCACGCCACGCACGATGTCGCGGGACAGGCGCTCCTGCAGGTCCACCGTCACGCCGGGGCGTTGGGACAGGAAACCCGCCAGCACCTCGGGCAGGAACTCGGTGACGGCCGTGGTGTTGGCAAAAATGCGGATGTGCCCTGCAGAGTCGGCGCCGTATTGGGTGAATTCGCTTTTCAGATAATCGACCTGACGCATGATCAAGCGGGCGTGATGCAGCAATCGCTCACCGGCCGGAGTGATTTCCACGCCGCGGCTGTCGCGGTACAGCAGGCGTGTATCGAGTTGGCCTTCCAGCGCCTTGATGCGCGCACTGGCGGCGGCGGGCGACAGAAACGCACGCTTGGCGCCCTGGGTAAGGCTGGGGGATTCGGCGATATGGATAAACAGGCGCAAGTCGGCCAAGTCGAAGTGCATACAAACTCCTTTAAACCTCTCCCGTGGATTCGGTGAGCAAGCGCAAGTTGTTCATGGAACGTGACGTAGGTACGGGCCGATCCACGGGCACGCGGATGAGGCGATCAGCGCCTTGGCGTTCAGCATAGCCGAACGCTGGCTTATAAAAATCTAAATTCTCAGAACGGCAACGGCCTTGCATGATGCGGGCAGATCCCATGCCAGAGAATATGCATCTGATGAGCCCTGCAGACTGGATTGGCCGCAGCGAAACGGCCCACGATCACCTGAGCCATAACCTGCTGAAGCGAATTGCCGCGACGTTCGGTGAAGCCGCTCCGGCACATGGCGAGCTTATGCCACCGCTCTGGCAGTGGTGCTTTTTCCAGGAGCCAATGCCGGAGTCAGCACTGGGTGGCGATGGCCACCCGGCCCGTGGCGGATTCCTGCCGCCAGCCGATAATCGCCACCGCATGTGGGCCGGCGGGCGCATCGAATTCTTCGAGGGGCTGCGCGTCGGTGAGTCTGCCAGTCGCGTGTCGACCATCACCCAGGTGGAAGAAAAGACCGGTCGTACCGGCTCGCTGCTGTTTGTCACCGTGCGTCACGACTACTCGCAAGGCAGTCGCCTGGCGATCCGCGAAGAACAGGACATCGTCTACCGCGAGCCCACGCCGCCCAAGCAGGGTTCCGGTGAGGCTCTGGTCCCCGGCGAGTGGTACGAATCGATCGAGCCGACGCCGACCCTGCTGTTCCGTTACAGCGCCGTGACCTTCAATGGTCACCGCATTCATTACGACTATCCCTACGTCACCGGCACAGAAGGCTATGCGGGATTGGTGGTCCACGGCCCAATGATCGCGACCCTGAGCCTGCGTGCGTTTTGCCGGGCCCATCCTCAAGCGACCTTGCGCCGCTTTGTCTATCGCGGTGTGCGTCCGCTGATTGCGCCGCAGCCGTTTGAGGTGGGCGGGCGCGTCACTGCGCCGGGCGAGGCTGAACTCTGGGCGGGCAACGCCGATGGGTTGGCGCAACGGGCCGAACTGTTTTTCGAATAATCCCTGACAGGCACCATAGGCGCATAGCCCCATGATCAATCCCAATGACAACCAAGAACTGAATGCTATTCGCGACGGCGTGCGTGCCCTCTGCGCGGAATTCGATGCGGGCTACTGGCGTAGGATCGATCAGGAAAAGGCTTTCCCTGAAGCCTTCGTCAAGGCCCTGACCCACGCCGGCTGGCTGGCGGCGATGATCCCGCTGGAGTATGGCGGCTCGGGCCTGGGCCTGGCCGAGGCGTCGGTGATCCTTGAAGAAGTGAATCGCTGTGGCGGCAATTCCGGCACGGTTCACGGCCAGATGTACAACATGTTCACGTTGCTGCGCCACGGCAGTGAGGCGCAGAAAAGTTTCTATCTGCCTAAGTTGGCCAGCGGCGAATTGCGCCTGCAATCGATGGCCGTCACCGAGCCGACTACCGGTACCGACACCACCAAGATCAAGACCAGCGCGATCAAGCGCGGCGACAAGTACGTGATTAATGGCCAGAAGGTCTGGATCTCACGGGTGCAGCATTCCGACCTGATGATCCTGCTGGCGCGCACTACGCCGTTGGCCGAGGTGAAGAAAAAGTCCGAAGGCATGTCGATTTTCCTGGTGGACTTGCGCGAGGCCATCGGCCACGGCCTGACCGTGCAGCCGATTGCCAATATGGTCAATCACGAAACCAACGAACTGTTCTTCGATAACCTGGAGTTGCCCGCCAGCAGCTTGATCGGCGAGGAGGGCCAGGGCTTCCGTTATATCCTCGATGGCCTGAACGCCGAACGCACGCTGATTGCCGCCGAATGCATCGGTGACGGTCGCTGGTTTATCGAAAAGGCCAGCGCCTATGCCCGCGACCGTGTGGTGTTTGGCCGGCCCATCGGACAGAACCAGGGCGTGCAGTTCCCGATTGCCGAAGCGCATATCGAGATCGAGGCGGCTGATCTGATGCGCTGGCGTGCCTGCGCCGAGTACGACAGCGGCGTCAACGCCGGGGCCAGCGCCAACATGGCCAAGTACCTGGCAGCCAAGGCGTCCTGGGAAGCCGCCAACGCCTGTCTGCAGACCCACGGCGGTTTTGGTTTTGCCTGTGAATACGATGTCGAGCGCAAGTTCCGCGAGACCCGCCTGTACCAGGTGGCGCCGATTTCCACCAACCTGATCCTGTCCTACGTGGCCGAGCACTTGCTCGAACTGCCACGCAGCTTCTGAGGGCCTGAGCATGAGCGATACCCAAGCCCTCTGCCGGTTTCTCGCGACGCTCAGTCATGAGCAGTTGCCAGACCCGGTGCTGGCGCGCACCGAAGAGCTGTTTCTCGATTGGCTCGCCTCGGCATTGGCCAGCCAGGGCGCTCATCCGATCCCGTTGTTTGAACGTTACGCTCGCAAGATGGGGCCGGACTCGGGACCTGCGCAGGTGATCGTCAATGGCGCGGGCAGCAGCGCCTATTTCGCGGCGCTGGTGAATGGCGCGGCGTCGCATCTGGTGGAGCAGGACGACCTGCACAACAGCTCGGTCCTGCACCCGGCAACCGTGGTCTTTCCCGCAGCATTTGCCGCTGCGCAAGATCTTCGAAAGTCGGGGCGCGAGTTGCTCCTGGCCTCGGTCGCCGGCTACGAAGCGGGGATTCGGATCGGTGAATTCATGGGCCGTTCCCACTACCGGATCTTCCACACCAGCGCCACTGTCGGCACCCTGGCGGCGGCTGTGGCGGTGGGCAAACTGCTGGACTTCGACGAAGAGCAGTTCATCAATCTGCTGGGCAGCGCCGGCACGCAGGCCGCGGGGCTTTGGGAGTTTTTGCGCGATGCAGCGGACTCCAAGCAACTGCACACCGCCAAGGCCGCCGCGGATGGCTTGCTCGCCGCCTATATGACCGCGGAAGGCCTGACGGGCGCGCGTAATATTCTGGAAGGTGATCAGGGGTTGGCCGCTGGCATGTCCAGCGACGCCGATCCGCGGCGATTGTCGGACCGGCTGGGCAGTCGTTGGGCCTTGCTGGAAACCTCGTTCAAATTCCACGCGTCCTGCCGTCACACTCATCCGGCCGCCGATGCCTTGTTGCAGTTGATGCAGCGCGAAGGTCTAGAGCATCAGCAGATCGCCACGGTGCAAGCCCGCGTCCACCAGGCAGCGATTGACGTGCTGGGACGCGTGAGCGTGCCGGCCAGCGTGCATCAGGCCAAGTTTTCCATGGGCACCGTATTGGGCCTGATCGCCGTGCATGGCAAGGCCGGGCTCCCCGAGTTCAAGGCGCTGGCGCTCAACGACGCGGCTGTTGCGGCGTTTCGCGACAAGGTCAGCCTGTGCCTGGACGCTGAAGTCGACGACGCCTATCCCCAGCGTTGGCTGGGCCGGGTGACTGTCACCACCACCGATGGCCGCACGTTGCACGGCGCCATCGACGAACCCAAGGGCGATCCGGGCAATACCCTGAGCCGTGCGGAGCTGGCCGATAAATTCCAGCGTCTGGCGCACTTCAGCGGTGCGCGCACGCCCTCCCAGGTCGATGCGTTGATCCAGAAAACCTGGGATTTGCGCAACGTTGCGTCCATGACTGACTGGCTTTGAGGAACCGCCATGACCGCTAATCAACGACCGCTGGACGGCATCACCGTCGTCAGCCTGGAACATGCGATTGCCGCACCCTTCTGCACCCGCCAATTGGCCGACCTGGGCGCACGGGTGATCAAGGTCGAGCGTCCTGGTACCGGTGACTTTGCGCGAGGCTATGACGAGCGCGTGCGTGGCTTGGCTTCGCATTTCGTGTGGACCAACCGCTCCAAGGAAAGCCTGACCCTGGACCTCAAGCAGGCAGAGTCCGGTGACATCCTCGAAGCGTTGTTGGCCGATGCTGACGTGCTGGTGCAAAACCTGGCGCCCGGCGCGGCGGCGCGCATGGGCTTGTCATTCGAAGCGCTGCATGAGCGCTTTCCCCGGCTGATCGTCTGCGATATCTCCGGGTATGGCGAAGGTGGGCCTTATGCGAAAAAGAAGGCCTACGACCTGCTGATCCAGAGTGAAGCTGGCTTTCTCTCGGTGACCGGCGGCGCTGGCGACGACCAGATGGCCAAGGCCGGGTGTTCCATCGCCGATATCTCCGCCGGCATGTATGCCTACAGCGGCATTCTGTCGGCGCTGCTGTTGCGGGGTAATACCGGGCAGGGCAGTCACGTCGACGTCAGCATGCTCGAGAGCCTGGTGGAGTGGATGGGCTATCCGATGTACTACGCCTTCGACGGCGCGTCCCCACCGCCGCGTGCAGGAGCGGCGCATTCGACGATTTATCCCTACGGGCCGTTTCCCGCGGGTGATGGCGGTACGGTGATGCTCGGGCTGCAGAACGAGCGCGAGTGGGCGGTGTTTTGCGACAAGGTGCTGCTGGCCCCGGAGCTGGCCGCGGATGAACGCTTTTCAGCCAACTTCAAGCGTTCGGCCAATCGTGAAGTGCTGCGTCAGATCATTCTCGACAGCTTCGCGCAACTGAGCACCGACGCGCTGATCCAGCGTCTGGAAGAGGCGCAGATCGCCAGTGCCCGGGTCAACGACATGCAAGGCGTCTGGGATCACCCGCAACTCAAGGCCCGTGACCGCTGGCGTGAAGTGGACAGCCCGGTGGGGCCGTTGCCCGCGCTGTTGCCGCCGGCCGGTAATGCCGCGTTCAGCCCGCGCATGGACGGCGTGCCGGGGGTGGGGCAGCACAGCCAGGGGATTCTCGAGCAGTTGGGTTACGCCCCCGAAAACATCGAAGCCCTGCGCCTGCGCGGCGTCATTTGATCAGGAGTCGAGCGATGCCAAACCCTATTGTGCGCTCCGCGTTGTTCGTCCCTGGCAGCCGCCCCGAGCGGTTCGCCAAGGCCCTGGCCAGTGGCGCCGACGCGGTGATTGTGGATTTCGAGGATGCGGTCGAAGAGCCGCTCAAGCGTCAGGCCCGCGATAATCTCGAGCTATTCCTGCGGAGCAATCCTGCGGTCCGGGTGTGGGTGCGGGTCAATGCGCCGGAGCATCCTGAGCACCGCGCGGATATCGCGTTTTGCCAAGCCTGTACCGGCGTGGCCGGAGTGTTGTTGCCCAAGGTCGAAAGCGCCGCCCACGTGGCGCTGGTGGCGGCGGCGGGAAAACCTATCTGGCCGATCATCGAAAGCGCCAGGGGCCTGCTGGCGATCGAACAGATTGCCCAGGCGCCGCAGGTCGAGCGTTTGTCCTTTGGCGGCCTGGATCTGGCGCTGGATTTGAACCTGAGCAGCCACTCGGTGGCGGCGCAATTCGCCTTGGACCAGGCCCGTCTGGCGCTGATCTTACATTCTCGCGCCGCTGGACTGGTGCCGCCCCTGGACGGCGTTCATCCGGCTATCGACGACCCCGAGGGCCTGCGCCATTCGATTCGCCATGCCTATGAAATGGGCTTTGCCGGTGCCCTGTGCATTCATCCGAAACAGGTCGCGGTCATCCACCAAGCCTTGGCGCCCAGCGCCGAAGACCTGGCCTGGGCCCGTCGGGTTGTCGAGGCCGGTGCGCAGGGCGCGGGGGCTTACCAGATTGACGGCCAGATGGTGGATGCACCCGTGCTGTTGCGCGCGCAACGGTTGTTGGCCGCCCAACCCTAGCGTCCGTCCACGCCGAACATGGAGTCTCAAGCAACCGAAATCCTGGGTGCGTGCTACACCAGGCGCCTTGTCTTACACCACAACAATAAGAAGGTGAATACCATGCTCAAGTTCTCCCGGGCGCTGTTCTGCGCCGCTACCTTGTTGACCGTGGGCCTGGCCCAGGCGGCCGAGCCGATTCTCATCAAGTTCGCCCACGTGGTGGCTGAAAACACGCCCAAGGGGCAGGGCGCCCTGCTGTTCAAAAAGCTGGCGGAGGAGCGCCTGCCGGGCAAGGTCAAGGTCGAGGTCTACCCGAACTCGTCGTTGTTTGGCGATGGCAAGGAAATGGAGGCGCTGTTGCTGGGCGATGTGCAGATGCTGGCCCCGTCCCTGGCCAAGTTTGAGCATTACACGGCACAGATGCAGATATACGATCTGCCGTTCCTGTTCGATGACTTGGCGGCGGTCGACCGATTCCAGGCCGCCGAGGGCAAGCAGTTGCTCACGGCGATGCAGGACAAAAACATCCTCGGCCTGGCTTATTGGCACAACGGTCTCAAGCAACTGTCGGCCAACAAGGCCCTGCATGATCCTGCCGATGCGCGCGGCCTGAAGTTCCGCGTGCAGGCCTCCAGTGTGCTCGAGGAGCAGTTCAAGGTGATCCGCGCCAACCCGCGCAAGATGAGCTTCGCCGAGGTGTATCAGGGGCTGCAGACGGGCACTGTCAACGGCACCGAAAACACCTGGTCGAACTATGAAAGCCAGAAGGTCAACGAGGTCCAGAAGTACTTTACCGAGTCCAATCATGGCCTGATCGACTATATGGTGATCACCAACGCCACGTTCTGGAATGGCCTGCCACCGGACGTGCGCAGCGTGCTGGAGCAAATCCTGGTGGAGGTCACCGTTGAAGTGAACAAACAGGCTGAAGCGCTGAACCAATCGGCCAAGCAGTTGATCGTTGACGCCAAGACCAGTGAAATCATCGTGCTGACGCCGGAGCAGCGGCAGGCATGGCGTGAAGCCATGCGCCCGGTGTGGAAAAAGTTCGAAGATGAAATTGGCGCCGATCTGATCAAGGCGGCGGAACAATCGAGCCAGCCCTAACACCTGACGTTGCCTCAACGCTTAAATCCAGGCAGATAGCGCTGTTGTGGCGAGCGGGCTCGTCCCGCGTAGGGCTGCGAGCAGCCCTAAAACCAGCCGCTACGGAGTATCTGACACCGCATTCAGCTTACTGGGGCTGCTTCGCAGCCCTACGCGGGACGAGCCCGCTCGCCACAGGGACACTCGTCAGTGTGTGAAAGTTGTGTAGGTACCTATGCTGCTACAGATTGGGCCACGGTTGAAATGCCTTAGTGGTCCATGGCGCTCAAGATGGCGTGGGCGGCTTTCACGCGTTCGGCGTTGGGGTAATTCTTGTTGGCCAGGATCACAATGCCAATCTCCTTGCTCGGCACGTACGCGACGTAGGCGCCAAAACCACCGGTTGAGCCGGTTTTGTTGACCAGGGTGTTGGCGCGCAAGGGTTGCGCCGGGGTCAGCCAGTTGGCCTTGTGGGGTTCCATTGCCATGGGTGTCGAGTTACCGGCGAGCAGGGCGTCAAGCTTGACCGGATAGGAGTACATCTCCCAGCCGAGTCCCTGAAGGGTGTTATTGACACGGTAGTAGCCGGTATGGGTCGCGGCGATGGCCTGTTGCAGCGGTTTCTCCAGGCTGCTCGAATTGATGTTCATGGCTACGTAATGGATCAGGTCTGCCGGGCTGGTTTTCACCCCGTAGGCTTCTCCGTCGAGAGCACCGGGGCTGACGCGCACCGGTTTGTCCTGCTTGTCGTAGCCTTGGGCGTACAGGCTCATTTGCGCCTTGGGTACGTTTATATAGGTGTGTTTGAGCCCGAGCTTTGGCAGCAAGGTGTTTTCCATCGCTGCGTTGAATGGCTGCTTCAGGCTTTGCGCCGCCAGATAGCCGAACAGGCCGAGGCTCGGGTTGGAGTAGAGGCGCTGGGCGCCAGGCTCGAAATCGGGTTTCCAGTGCTGGAAGTAGCTGATCATCTTGCTGCTGTTGTCCGCATCGCCCGGAAACTGCAACGGCAGGCCACCTGCGGTGTAGGTGCCCAGGTTGAGCACGCTGATGCGATCGAAAGGGCTGCCATGCAACGCCGGCAGGTACTGGCTTGCGGGGGCTGCCAAGTCCAGTTTACCGGTGGCCTGGGCGTAGCCGGCGAGGGTTGCCGCGAAGGTTTTGCTGACGGAGCCGATTTCAAACAGGGTGTTTTCAGTGACTGGTTGCCGACTGTCTTTTGACGCTACACCGTAGTTAAAGTATTGGGTCTTGCCGTGTTGCACGATGGCCACCGACAGGCCGTGAATCGCCTGCTGTTGCATCAGTGGCCGGACGGTGTCGTCCACCACTGTACGGATATCGGTGGCTGCCATGCAGTTGCCTGCACCCAGTAAAAAGGTGAAGAATGTGACGTTGCGCACTTGTTTGTACATGATAAGGTCGCTTCCATGAAGGTAATCGAGTTAAAACCACTGCCTGCGCAGGCGTCGCAAATGTAGGCAGTCTGTTGCTCACGGGCAAACGATGAAATCTCGCACCTGCCATTAGAAAAATTTGGGTTAAGTCATGCTCCGTTCTCATTTGCCCCTCAATGCACTGCGGGCCTTCGAAGCCGCGGCCCGACACTTGAGCTTCACACGGGCGGCCATTGAATTGTGCGTGACCCAAGCGGCGGTCAGCCATCAGGTCAAAAGCCTTGAGGCGCAACTCAATGTCACACTTTTCAAGCGCCTGCCCCGTGGCTTGATGCTCACCAGTGAAGGTGAAACCCTGTTGCCGGTGCTGCGCGAGACTTTCGATCGCATCGCCCAGACGCTCGGTCAGTTCGAAGGCGGGCACTACCGCGAAGTGCTGACGGTTGGCGCGGTGGGCACCTTCGCCGTCGGCTGGCTGCTACCACGGCTGGCCGAATTTCAGACGCGGCAGCCGTTTATCGATCTGCGCTTGTCGACCCACAATAACCGCGTTGACGTGGCCGCCGAAGGCCTGGACTACGCGATTCGCTTCGGTGCTGGCGCCTGGCACGGGACCGACGCCTGCCAGTTGCTGGATGCTCCGCTGACGGTGCTGTGTGTGCCGCCGATAGCCGAGCAATTGCAGCACCCGGCGGATGTGTTGAAGCACACCTTGCTACGGTCCTATCGCAGCGACGAGTGGACGCAATGGTTCCAGGCGGCCGGTTTGCCCGTCGATACGCTGGTGCCGCGCAGCATTGTGTTCGACTCGTCATTGGCGATGATGGAGGCGGCGCTGCAAGGCGTCGGCGTCGCGCTGGCGCCTGCGCTGATGTTCTCGCGACAATTGGCCACGGACGTGATCCGGCAGCCGTTTGATGTGGGAATCACCACCGGCAGTTATTGGCTGACACGCTTGCAGTCACGCACCGAAACGCCGGCGATGCTGGCCTTCAAAGGCTGGTTGCAGGAGCGTTGTGCCTGCAGCGCGTAGATACAAACCCAAGGTCCGCCCCAAGCAGCTGTGAGCTTGCCCGGTGAGGTTCAAGGCGGGGGTTACGCCAGGTATTTGCGAAACCACCCCAGTGTCCTTTCCCACGCCAGATTCGCCGCGGCCTCGTCGTAGCGTGGGGTGGAATCGTTGTGAAAACCGTGGTTGGCAGCCTTGTAGATATAGGCTTCATAGGGAGTGCCGGCCGCCTTCAAGGCCTTTTCATACGCCGGCCAGCCCTCGTTGATCCGCGTATCCAGTTCACCGAAATGCAGCATCACCGGTGCCTTGATCCTGGGCACATCCTTGGCCTCGGGCTGGCGTCCGTAAAACGATACGGCCGCGCCGAGTTCCGGGTAGGCCACCGCGGCGGCGTTGGCCACGCCGCCGCCATAGCAGAAACCGGTGATGCCGACCTTGCCGGTGCTTGCGTCGTGATGCATCAGCCATTCGATGGCGGCGAAGAAGTCGTTCATCAACTTGGCCGGGGCGACGGTTTTCTGCAGCTCAACGCCTTTTTCATCGTTGCCAGGGTAACCGCCCACCGACGTCAGGCCATCGGGGGCCAGGGCGATAAAGCCAGCCTTGGCCAAACGCCGGGCGACGTCCTCGATGTAGGGGTTGAGGCCACGGTTTTCATGCACGACCACTACCGCGGGCAGCTTGCCGTCGGCCTTCGCCGGGCGTACCAGATAGCCCCGTACCTCGCCATTGCCCTTGGGCGAGGGATAGGTGATGTAGTCGGCGACGATGTCCGGATCGGTAAACTTCACCTGCTCAGCCAATGCGTAGTCGGGACTCAGGGAGGCCAGCAGCGCCGAAGCCGTCAGGCCACCCAAGGTGAACAGCGCCGCACGATCGAGAAACTCGCGTCGGTTGATCTTGCCGTGGGCGTAGCCGTCATAGAGTTCCAGCAGTTCAGGGGCGAAGTCTTTGGCGGTCAGGCGAGTCATCGGCAAGCTCCTTTATCGGTGGTGGCATTGAATGTAGACCATGCCTAGGCCGGCCGACCATGCGCTGATGCCGCCAATTGTCCGGTATCGACCCGCACGAAGATCGAGTCGCCAACGGCGGTCAGCACCTCTGCGGCATAGACCTCGCAGACCACGCGGGTCTTGCGCCCGACCTCACCTTCGACCCTGGCCCGCAGGGTCAGCGGCACGCCCATCGGCGTGGGCTTGATGAACTTGATGCCCAGGTTGCCGGTGACGCAGTCGATGCGCGGCAGGTCGCCGGGCTCGCGGTTTTGCGCGCGGTAGTGATAGGCCATGGCGGTCCAGTTGGAATGGCAGTCCACCAGCATTGCGATCAGCCCACCGTAGACCAGGTCCGGCCAACCGCTGTATTTGGCATCGGGCAGGTGCTCGGCGACGACATGGACAGCGTCGTCATCCCAGCGGCTTTTGAGGTGCAGGCCGTCGGGATTACTCGCGCCGCAGCCGTAACAGATGCCGTCAGGCGCGGTGGTGTCTTGCAGGGAAAGGGGCTGCATGGCTGATCCTTGTTGTTCTGGCTCCGATCCCCGAGCCTACTGGTGCGCGCGCCTAGCGTGCAAATTTCTTCGCCCCGGCCACACACGCAATCACCGCGACGGTGACCACCAGCATGCCCACGCTGACCGATTCATGCAGCAAGGTCGCCGCCAGGGTCAGGCCGAAAAACGGTTGCAGCAATTGCAACTGGCCGACGGCCGCGATACCGCCCTGAGCCAGCCCGCGATACCAGAACACAAAGCCGATCAACATACTGAACAGCGACACGTAGCCCAGGCTGAGCCACGCCGGCAGGCTGATGCCCGTGAAGGTGGCGGGTGCGAGGATCACGGTCAGCGGCAGCACCACCGGCAGCGATATCACCAGCGCCCAGCAGATTACTTGCCAGCCGCCGAGGGTGCGGGACAGTGTTGCGCCTTCGGCATAACCCAGCCCACACACCAGCACCGCCAGCAACATCAGCAGATCGCCAACGGGCGCGGCGTTCAAACCGTGGGACAGCGCGTAAGCCATCACCAGCCCACTGCCGAGTAGCGAGAACAGCCAGAACACCGGGCGTGGCCGTTCGCCGCCCCGTAGCACGCCAAATACCGCGGTGGCCAGGGGCAGCAAACCGATGAACACGATGGAGTGGGCAGACGTGACGTATTGCAACGCCAGCGCCGTGAGCAGCGGAAACCCGATGACGACACCAAGTGCCACGATCAGCAGCGGTTTCCATTGGTTGGGCGTCGGGCGCTGCTCTTTGAACAAAGCCAGCAGGCCGAGACCCAGCAGCGCGGCGATACTTGCCCTGGCCACCGTCAGGAACACCGGGTCAAACTCCAGTACCGCCAGGCGCGTGGCCGGCAGCGAGCCGCTGAAAATCAGCACGCCGATAAAACCATTGAGCCAGCCCCGGCTGGCGTGAGCGCTTGGGTTGAGCTGCGAAGTACATTGCATGAGGTGTGCGCTCGAAATGGATGGGTTGTGTTTCGCGCATCCTATGATTGAAAATCATGACAATCAAAAAATTGTCATGGATACATCCTCTATGCCCCGCGCTCGCTACAAGTCATTGGTGGATGCCTTTGCCCGGGACATTCGTTCCGGGAGCCTGGTGCCTGGCACCCGCTTGCCGACGCACCGCCAGTTGGCGGCGAGCCACGGCTTGGCGCTGGTTACCGCCAGCCGGGTGTATGCCGAACTGGAGGCGATGGGGTTGGTCAGTGGCGAGGCCGGGCGCGGCACCTTCGTGCGGGAGATTTCGCTGTCACCGGGGCAGGGCGTCGGGCAGATTGCCGTGGCGGCGGGCATGGTCGACCTGAACTTCAACTATCCCTCCTTGCCGGGACAGGCCGAGTTGCTGCGCACGGCGCTGCGCCAACTGGCCTTATCCGGCGACCTGGAAGCGCTGCTGCGTTACCAGCCCCACGCCGGTCGGCCACACGAACGTGCGTCGGTGGCGCGGCATCTGCTGCAGCGTGGGCTGACGGTTGAGGCGCAACACGTGTTGCTGGTCAGTGGCGCCCAGCATGGATTGACCGTGGCGATGATGGCGCTGCTCAAGCCGGGTGAAGTGATAGCGGTAGATGCGTTGACCTATTCCGGTTTCAAGGTGTTGGCCGAGACGTTGCACCTGGAGATTGCCGCGATCCCGGTGACTGCAACGGGGCCTGACCTGGAATTTCTCGAACACCTTTGCCAGAGGCGTTCGGTGCGGGCGGTGTACTGCATGCCGACGTTGCACAACCCGTTGGGCTGGGTGCTGGATCTCGAACAGCGGCAGCACTTGGTCGCCATCGCTCGCGACTATGATCTGTATCTTATCGAAGACGCGGCCTATGCCTTCCTCGCCGAGCATGCACCACCCCCCTTGGCTGAACTGGCGCCGGAGCGCACGGTGTATGTGGGTGGATTGTCGAAAAGCGTCGCCACCGGCCTGCGCGTGGGGTTCGTCGCCGCGCCGGTGCATTGGGTGCCCGCCCTGGAACGTACGCTTATGGCGACCGCCTGGAACGCGCCGGGGGTGATGACCGCTATTGCGGCCGCCTGGATCGACGACGGCACGGTCTTGCAACTCGAAGCGCAAAAGCGCGCGGACGCCCGGGCCCGGCAAGCCCTGGCAAAAGAAGTGCTGGCAGGATTGGATTATCGCAGCCATTGCGCTTCGTATTTTTTGTGGCTGCCCCTGGGTGAGGACGCGCGCGCCGGTCAGGTCGCCCTGGCGCTGGCGCGGGAAAATATCTCGGTGTCCACCGCTGAACCGTTTTGCGTCTCGGCGCATGTGCCCCATGCGATCCGCCTGGCGCTGGGATCGGTGGACAGGGTGGCGTTGCGGGCGGCGTTGCTGACGGTGAGGCGGGTGGTGCAGGCTTGTTAGCCGGTGCATATGGGCACATCCGGAATGCCACGTTATGCTCAACTGAACCAGGACGATGCAGGACAGGAACGATGGATTTTGACTGGCACAGCGGCGCGATCACACGCGCTACTCGCATCTGCAAACACTATAAGAATACCCAGAATGTACGCCGCTTCATGCTTGAACATTGCGGCGCCACGTTCAAGTTCGACCGGGCGTTTATGGCGTGGATCCGCAGCGACATTCCCAAGACCATGGGCGATGTAGTTGACGAGTGGCAGCGCAGGCAGACCGCCGCCAGGGCAACGTGTGGGTGACGCGAACATCCGACACTCTCCAGGGTTATACTCGGCCCAAATCGCAACCCAAACCAACCGAGATACCTCATGAGCCGTTCCCTTTCTATGCCACCTGCGCGCACGCCGGTCGCGCCGCTGCTGGCGTTGGTCTTTTTGTTGCTTGGCGCGGCGTTCCTGCAAGTCAGCGTCGGCGTGCGCCAGGTGCTGTTGCTGGTGGTCGGCGCGGCGCTGGGTTTGACGCTGTATCACGCCGCCTTTGGTTTTACCTCGGCCTGGCGGGTGTTCATCAAGGACCGGCGTGGCGCCGGTTTGCGTGCGCAAATGGTGATGCTGGCGGTGGCGGTGCTGCTGTTCTTCCCGGCGTTGGGGGCGGGCACTTTATTCGGTCAGCCCGTGGTCGGGCTGGTGGCGCCGGCCGGGGTTTCGGTTGTCTTCGGCGCGTTCATTTTCGGCATCGGCATGCAGTTGGGTGGCGGATGTGCGTCAGGCACTTTGTTCACGGTGGGCGGCGGTAATGCGCGCATGCTGGTGACCTTGCTGTTTTTTATCTGCGGCTCGTTGATTGCCACTCACCATGTCGACTGGTGGTTTTCGCTGCCTTCGTTCCCGGCGACATCCATTGTCAAAAGCTTCGGCGTGATGCCGGCATTGCTGGTCAGTCTGGCGGTATTCGGGAGCATTGCGGCGCTGACCGTGCGCCTGGAAAAAGCCCGGCATGGGCAGCTTGAAGGGCGTGTCGACAGTGAGCACCAAGGTCTGCGCCGCTTCCTGCGCGGGCCGTGGCCATTGGTATGGGGCGCGGTTGGCCTGGCCCTGCTCAACTACGCCACGTTGGCGTTGGCCGGACGGCCGTGGGGCATTACCTCGGCGTTCGCGCTGTGGGGCGCCAAGGTCGCGAGTGGGTTGGGTGTGGATGTCGGCAGTTGGGTGTTCTGGCAAATGCCGGGCAATGCCAAGGCCTTGGCTGCGCCGGTGTGGGAAGACATCACCAGCGTCATGGATATCGGCATCGTCCTGGGGGCGCTGTTGGCCGCTGGCCTGGCGGGGCGGTTCGCCCCCAACCTGAACATTCCGGCCCGCTCATTGCTCGCGGCAGTGATCGGTGGCTTGTTGCTCGGTTATGGCTCGCGACTGGCGTACGGCTGCAACATCGGCGCGTACTTCAGCGGCATCGCCTCGGGCAGCCTGCATGGTTGGTTGTGGCTGGTCGCTGCGTTTATCGGGAACGGGGTGGGCGTGCGTCTGCGTCCGCTGTTCTTTGCTGGCGAGCGGCCACAGCCGGCGTTGAGTGGTTGCTGAGAACAATGTCGTTGTGCGACCGGCGAAGAAGACGAGTGTCTCTACGTTTGAAAGAATCGATCAGGGCGACATGGCTCAAGGGCTGCAAACACCTTGTCGCCGATCATCTCTTCGCTGGCAAGACGCCCGACGATCGCCGCCAGAGCGACGCCAGGATGCAGCGCGCAGACGTATACGCCGCCAATATTGGGTAGGTAACCGATAATGGGGACGCCACCGACAGGCATCGGCCTAAGCCCCACGCAAGCCAGATCCGGTTGTATGCAACCCACCCCGTGAAGTTGCTTCTGGATAGCCTTGGCGGTACGCAGGGCGAGGGCTTCTGGCTGATTGTCCAAGGTTTCATCCAGGTAGTCTTCCGCCGCCAGCAACGCACCCTCCGCGTTTTGCCTCACTTCCATTTCGGAGTTGGAGATAATGCCGCGCACGAGGTGGGGGCGTGACATGTAGCGGATGAATATTGCAGGGGATGCTTCTATTGGCAGGGGCGCATTGAGCATGTCTGTCAGTTGCGTAATGCCAGTCCCCGCCGCTAACACCACTATGTCCGCGTCAATGTTGCCCGATGCGGTTTTGATGCCAGTGACTTGGGTGTTCTGTGTGGTAAAACCGAGCACCCGGGTCTGGGTGAGCACTTTCGCCCCCTGGGCCTGGGCAGCCGAGACCAACGCGTGCGTGGCTTGCACCGCATCCAGTGCGCCCTCTTCAGCGTTGTAGAAGGCGTGGCGAGGAGGGTGCTTGAGGTTGGGCTCAAGGTCGAGAATCCGGGAACGGGAAACCACGGCTGCCGAGGGGCGAATGTCTGAAGCTTGCAGTCCTTCATCCTCGTTCTCGCCGTAAGAAAGGGCACCTGTCCAGCGGATTTTCAAGTCGGGCACCTGCTTTTCGAGTCGCTGGTATGCACCGATGGCTGACCCGCGTAGTTGCGCGATCGGATCGGGTCCGCTGTGGGATGCGGTGATCCAGGCGAATGAGGTAGCAGTCACACCGGACGCTATGCTTTGGGCTTCAACCAGGGTGACATCCGCACCGTTGCTGGCCAGGTGATACGCCAGGGACGCGCCGACGATTCCAGCGCCAACCACTACCACTCGTGTGCCTGCAGCATTGCTCATATCAGCCTCCGTGCTGTCGATCGCGCACTGTACGACCGGGGACGATGCGCCTTCCGTACCGGCTGCTACAGAGACGGGGGAAAACAGCATAAAGGCTGATAGTAGCGTGGAATCAGCCCTCGATAAAAACCTTCAGCGGTGCTTCATGCATCGGAAGTCCTGGTGCGAGATGTTCCAGGCGTAGACACCTATCAGCCGTTCACCTAGGGCAAGCTGCGCCACCGCGAATCTGGCGGCAAGCGGAGGTCGATACCTGTGCGCTGGCATGTGAACCTTGCGCGATTGTTGTGTTCACTTGTTAGGTCGCCGCGTTGAATGAGCGCGCTGTCTTGTTGCCGATAAGGAATTCGCATGCATTCAAACACGCCACCGAACCCACCGAGCGGTCCTGTCGAACGCGAACTCAGCCTGCGTGCGGTTCTTACCGGGACTGTGCTGGGTATCTTGCTGACGCCGTCGAATGTGTACGCCGGGTTGAAGATCGGCTGGTCGTTCAATATGTCGATCATCGCCTTGCTGATCGGCTATGGCATCTGGCAAGGACTGGCCAGGCGCTCGGCGACGCAGTTGCCGTGGACGCTGCACGAAAGCAACATCAACCAGACCATGGCTTCGGCCGCGGCTTCGATCATTTCCGGCGGACTGGTGGCGCCGATCCCGGCCTACACTTTGCTGACCGGCCAGCAGTTGGACGTGGTGCCGATGATCGCCTGGGTCTTTTCGGTGAGCTTCCTGGGGATCTGGATCGCCTGGTACTTGCGGCCCTCGTTGCTCAACGACAAGGCGCTGAAATTTCCCGAAGGCATGGCGACCCTGGAAACTCTGTTGCACATCTACAACCACGGCCACGAGGCAGCGAAGCGCTTGAAGGTGCTGTTCAGCGCCGCGTTACTGTCCGGACTGGTGAAGTGGGTCGATACTTTTTTATGGGCCTTCCCGCGTTGGTCGCCAAGCGCTCAACTGGAGCGCCTGACATTTACCGCCGAGCCTTCGCTGCTGTTGGTGGGGTTTGGTGGAATTATCGGTATTCGTGTTGGCCTGACCCTGCTGCTCGGCGCCGTGCTGGCCTGGGGCGGACTGGCGCCGTGGCTGCTGGCGCAGGGCCTGGTGCAGTTGCCGGCGGGCAGCAGCGGGCCGCAATTCGCGGTATTGGTGGAATGGTTGCTGTGGCCGGGCGTGAGTCTGATGGTGTGCTCGACCCTGGCGTCGTTGTCGATTCGGTTATGGGCATTGCGCAGTTCCACCAAGACCGCCGATGGGCTGGCTTGGATAGCACCCAAACCCTGGCCTGTCGTGGGTTCCGTGCTGGCGATCGGGTTGGTGGTGAGCCTGCAGGCGTTGTTATTCGGGATCAATCTGTGGATGGCGCTATTGACCATCCCCTTGGCCATTTGCCTGGCAGCGGTGGCGGCCCGAGTGGTCGGCGCCACGGGTATTCCGCCGATTGGCGCGATTGGCCAACTGTCGCAGCTGAGCTTCGGCATCGTCGCGCCGGGGCAGGTACCGATCAACCTGATGAGTGCCAACACCGCCGGTGGTGCGGCGGGGCAATGCACCGACTTGATGAACGACTTCAAGGTGGGCAAAGCGATCGGCGCGACCCCGCACAAACAGTTGATCGCTCAGATGCTGGGAATTTTTGTCGGTAGCGTGGTCGGGGTATTCGCCTATCTCGCCCTGATCCCCGACCCGCACACCATGCTGCTCACCGAGGAGTGGCCAGCCCCTGCGGTGGCCACCTGGAAAGCCGTGGCGCAAACCCTGACCCATGGCCTGGATTCATTGTCGGTGAGTATCCGCTGGGCGATTGTCATCGGCGGCCTGGCTGGTTTGCTGTTGGGGGTTCTCGACGGCCTATTGCCCGCGCAGCGTGGCCGCTACCTGCCGAGCGCCGCTGCTTTGGGCCTGGCCTTTGTCCTGCCGGCCTCGGTGTCATGGATGATGGCGCTGGGCGCGGTGCTCACCTGGTTGGTGAGCTGTCGCTGGCCGCGCCTCACCGAACGCTTTGCCATTACGGCGGCGGCGGGGTTGATTGCCGGCGAAAGCATTACCGGGGTCGGGGCGTCGTTGTGGCAGATGATTGGCAATGGGTGAGGGCGGCAAATGAAACCATGGTGGGGCTGTCGAGCGTTAAAAAGCTGCCCTTCGCCGCTGTAGGAGCGAGCTTGCTCGCGAAGGTCGTTAACGATGACGCGGGCAGTCGGGCACCCCGAGGCGTCCTCAGGTTTTTCGCGAGCAAGCTCGCTCCTACAGATCGGTTTAAGTTCACCGCGGGCCTGAAGATCGCTCATAAGCGGCTGTCATCACCTGCCAGGTAGGCGCATCCGCCGGGATCAAATGCTCGATACGCAATGAGGTCACGGTGATGTCGAGCGGCATGCCGAACGTGGTGAAGGTCGACAGGAAACTCAACTCGCCCTGCCGTGAGTTGATTCGGGTCAGCACCAGCGGCGGCGGTAGTTCATTGGCCAGGGGCGCTGTGTTTTGTGGCGCTGGCAGGCTTTCCACCAGTGCGGCCAGGGTTGGGTTGTCCAGGGCCTCGCGGGTCGCGCGTTGCCAGGCGAGGGTGCGGATTTCTTCGGCGTTGATCAAGTGGTCGCCGAGGCCGCCGGGCTGCAGCAGGGTCGTCAGTAGATTAAGCCCCGTTGCTGCGTCCGGGTTCAGTCCCACCAGGTCGAACAGCACGTGCGTGCTGGCGTTGGCGGCGAGTACTTGCCAGTGGCTGCCCAACACGATCGCGGGTGCCGGATTGTTCGCCTGCAGCACGTGGCCGATGGCATCACGAATGACCTCCATCGACGGCGCAGCCAGCGGCGTGGCTTCGTAGCGGGGCGCATAACCGGCGGCCAGGAACAGCGTGTTGGACTGCGCAAGCGGTACTTCCAGCGCGGTCAGCAGATTATGCAAGGTGCCCGGGCTGGGCCTGGCGCGGCCGGTTTCGATGCAGCTGAGGTGGCGCTGGGAAATCCCGCTGATCAGTGCGAGTTCCAATTGGCTCAAATTTGCCTGGCGGCGTAATAGCCGCAGCTTTGCGCCAGCGCCGGTATCGGCGTTCGTTCGGGGGAAGGATTGACGGCTCATGGGCTGACTCTGGCAGGGCGGGGCGGGCGCGTCGATGACCTCACAGGTCATTGAGATGCCGAGGACGTTATCACTAATCTGTGCCTTGCCCAATCTTGACCGATTATCTCAAGGAAGACGCTGATGACCAGACCCTATATCGCGCTTGTGAGCTTGCTGATGTTTTCTTTGTATACCCTGAGCACAATGTTCTCGGCCAATCAGTCGCTGATTGCCTTCGGCCTCGAATTGATGTCCAGGCCGGACACGGCGCAGGTGGTGATCGATCTCTATCTGATGGCCGGCATGGCATGCGTCTGGATGTACCGGGACGCACGCGCCAAAGGCAAATCACTGATCCGCATACTGCCTTACTTGCTATTGACCGCGATCTTCGTCTCGATCGGCCCGCTGCTGTACATCGTGGTCGAGGGGTTTCGCCGGTCAGGTGATCGGCCATGAGCAGCGCGCTGCACGTCTATGCAGCGTGTGTACTGGTGCTGTCGGGAAAAATGTGGGCGATTTCCTGCTACCAGGGGTTCTTCCGTCTCAGGCAACGGGCGTTTACCAACCCGGAGGATGCCGGCTTTTTCGGCCGCAACGCGAATCTGCAGGAATGGCCCGAGGTCAGCCGAGCGGCCAAGGCGTGGGCCAATGACCTCGAGAACATTCCGTTGTTCTTCGTCCTCGGCGGGCTGTGCCTGGCGCTGCACACCCCAAGCGTTGCCACGGCGTGGCTGTGCACGCTGTTCAGCGTTGCACGGGTGCTGCATAGCGTGATGTACCTGCGCGGCCGACAACCGTGGCGCACGCTGGCCTATGCGGTCGGGATGATCTGTCTGTTGGGCCTGGCCGGCATGGTCGGCGTCGAACTGCTGTTGCGCGTGGCGGCGCCAGCCAACTGAGCGTTCATCCAAGGTGACTCAAGCCCCAGCCGATGCCGGCGCTTGCCGCCACCACCAACCAGGGTGGCAGCCTCCAGAACATCAACGCGACCAGCGCGAGCAAGGCCAGGGCGAAATCTGCCGGCTGCTCGATCGCACTGGTCCATACCGGCTGATACAGCGCCGCCAGCAACAGACCGACCACCGCCGCGCTGACGCCGGCCAGCGCGGCCTGTGTGCGTGCGCTGCGGCGCAACTGTTCCCAGAACGGCAGGGCGCCGAAGATCAACAGAAACGATGGCAAAAAGATTGCCAGCAAACAGACGATGCCAGCGACCCAGCCCGAAGGCGTGTCCATTGACGCGCCGAGGAAGGCGGCAAAGGTAAACAGCGGACCGGGCACGGCTTGCGCGGCGCCGTAGCCTGCAAGGAACACGTCATTGCCGACCCAGCCGCTGGGCACCACTTCAGCTTGCAGCAAGGGCAGCACCACGTGGCCGCCACCGAATACCAGCGATCCGGCGCGGTAGAAGGCATCTACCAGTGCCAGGGTGTGGCCAGGCAGCCAGCGGACCAAGAGCGGCAGACCCACCAATAGAACCCCGAACACTACCAGCCACACCGCTCCGGTGCGGCGGCTAATGGTGATTGGCAGTGGATCGTGTTCGCCGCCGTGCGTGGGTTTGAACAGCAGGAGTCCGACCAGGCCCGCTGCGATAATCACGCTGACCTGCGTCCACGTGGATGGCAGCAACAGCACCACACACGCGGCGCTGAGCATGAGTGTCACTTTCGGCACGTCTGTACACAGGTTGCGCGCCATGCCCCAGACCGCTTGGGCAACGACCGCCACGGCGACTACTTTGAGGCCATGTAGCACGCCAGGTGCAAAAGCGCTGCCCCATTCGGAAATACCCGATGCAAACAGGATCAGCGCAATCGCCGAAGGCAGGGTAAAACCTGCCCAGGCCGCCAATGCCCCACCATACCCACCCCGTGACAGACCCAGCGCGATACCGACCTGGCTGCTGGCCGGTCCCGGCAGGAATTGGCAGAGCGCGACCAGGTCGGCATAGCTGCGCTCGCTCAACCAGCGCCGTCGGCTGACGAACTCGTCGCGAAAGTAACCCAGATGGGCAACGGGACCGCCGAAGGAGGTCAAGCCAAGGCGCAGGAAAATCACAAACACCGCCCAAGGGCTGCTGCGTTTGCTGGGGTCGATGGGTGGCATGCAGGGGGCGTCCTGATTCGTACAGCACGGATTTTGCTCACCGTATCGAATTTTTCCCCTTTGCGGCAGGGTTTTTTACTGCACTGACGCGGGTTCCCCAGCGCTGCCGCCGATCACCGGCAGCAGCAGTCTCCGTTGGGCTCAGAAGGTGTACTTCGCCGTCAGCGCATAGCTGCGCGGGACGCCGTAGGTGTCGGTCGAGCCCCAGGTAGTGCTGGTGCCAATCGCCGAATAGTAGACACGATCAAAGAGGTTATTCGCGTTCAGTTGCAGGTCCAGGTGCTTGTTGACTCGATAGCCCGCCATCAGATCGGCGACGGCATAGCTGCCTTGTTCAAGGCGATAGCTGCCGCCGCCGACCAGGTCCAGGTCGTTATACATGCGGCTCTGCCAATAGACGTTGCCACCGATGCGCAGTTTTTCCAGCGGGCCCTGAAAGCGATACAGGGTTGAGACTTTGAACAGATGCTCGGGAGTATCGCTCTCGAACGGTTGGTTTTCTTTGGCCGCGTCAGAGTCCTTGATGTAATGGGTTCGGGTGTAGGTATAACCAGCGGCCAACTGCCAGTTCTCGGTCAGCGCGCCTTGCAGTTCCAGATCGATACCCTGGCTGCGGATCATGCCGGAAGTGTCGTAGCAGGTGAGGACCGGACAGCCGAGTTGCGTCGTGGCTTGGGTGGCGCGGTTTTTCTGGTCCATCCGGAACACGGCCAGGCTGGCATTGAGGCCGCCATTGAAGTATTCGCCCTTGATACCGACCTCGTAGTTCTCGCCCACGATCGGCTCGAGTGTCTTGCCGGCCAGGTCCTTGGACGATTGCGGGGTGAAAATGTCGGTGTAGCTGGCGTACACGGAATGGTGGTCGTCAAGCTGGTAAATCAGACCCGCATAGCGCGTCAGGTTGCGGGTGACCTTGAAGTCGGCATCGCCGGCACGGTCGTCGAAGTCATACCAGTCCAGGCGCCCGCCGAGAATCAGGTTCAGCGGTTCGGCGAGGCTGAGACGGGTGGTGAGGTAGACCGCGTCCTGGGTGGTGATGTCGTGGCTTTTACCGCTGCGCACGAAGTCAGGCTTCGGCGCCGCAATGGGCAGGCCGAGGTCGTAGGGGCTGTATTGCTTGGTGGTTTTGTCATAGATGCGCTTGCTGGTGCCCACGACTATTTCGTGGGTGCGACCAAAGGCTTGCACCGGCCCGCTGGCATAGGTGTCAAAAGCCAGTTGCTTTTCATCCTCTCGGGATTGATAGGCGGTGGTTTCCAGTGGGCCGTCGTAGCGCGACAGATAAGTCCCCGAGAACAGACCGTCCAGGGATGAAGATGAGCCGGCGACGTTGAGTTTCCATCCGTTGTCGAAACGATGTACCAGATCACCGAACACGCTATCGACCTGCAATTCCTTGTTTTCCCAATCGCTGCCGGGATAGGTGGAGCGGGGCAGGTTCAGGTGATGCCCGTTGGTGCCGACGGGCAAGCCGCCCCAGAACAGGTTGGTCTGGTCCTCCTGGCGCGAGAAGCCGAGGGTTGCGGTGGTGCTGTCGCTCAGGTCGGCTTCGCCGATGGCATAGAACAGCCCGTGATCGGATGCCTCTTTGTCGCGGAAGCTGTTGGTATCGCGGTAAGAGCCCACCACGCGTCCACGCAAGGTGCCACTTTCGTTCAAGGGGCTCGAGGCGTCGAATTCACCCCGGTAGTCATCCCAACTGCCGGCCGCACCGGTCAGCGTCACCCGCTGGTCGGCGGTAGGACGCTTGCGCACCATGTTGATGGCTGCCGAAGGGTTGCCGGCTCCGGTCACCAGGCCGGTCGCGCCCCGGATCACCTCGACGCGGTCGAACATCGCCAGGTTTGGCTGGACGCCCATGCTCCATCCGTTATAGGCGCTGGGCAGGCCGTCGTACATGATGTTATCGATGTCGAAACCGCGTGACTTGTAGGTCTGACGACCCGGCCCGCTGGATTGGCTGAGGAATAGCCCAGGCGTGTGTTTGACCACATCATTGACGCTGGTCATGGCCTGGTCGTCCATGCGCTGGCGAGTGATGACGGTCACCGCTTGCGGCGTTTCACGCATGCTCAGGGGCAGTTTGGTTGCCGTCTGCATGATACCGGTGGTGTAGGAACCGGTATCTTCGGTAGTTGCCCCGAGCTGGTCGCTGGTGATGTTGGTGGCGCCCAGTTCCAGCGTAGCGGGTGGCTGCTGCCCGGTCTGAGCGTCGAGCGCCTGGGGGGCGGCGGCAGCGACCTGAGAGCTGGCGACACAGATGGCCATCGCTAGCAGATTTGCTGAAAAATGCTTAGGGTGTTGCGCGACTTGCTCCGACATGAATCTGACTCTCCCGAAAGCCATCCATGGCAAACACTAATGTTTCTGATAATTATTCGTATTAGTGTGACAGATTGTTTTAGTTCAAAAAAGCCTTGAGCAAGAAACAGTTAACACGTTTTCCAGGGTTCCCTGACTTGACCGGGAGTTGCCTGGCCTTAGCCTGATGGTCCACGTTGAAGCGCCGGGGTGTTGATCCTTTCAAAACCGTGTGCGCGGAAAATAACCGCAAAAACGTGCGCCTTGACCCTGGAATGAACATGAGATTGACCGCTGACCGCCTGCTCGAAATAGCCCTGGCCAACCCCATCAACGCGCAAGTAATTGCGCGCTTGCCTGCGCTCGGTCTGGACCAGTGTCTGCTCACGGCGGGCTGCCTGTTCCAGGCGGTGTGGAATCTCCAGGCAGGCCTTTCGCCGGACTGGGGGGTGAAGGACTATGACGTGTTCTACTTCGATAGCGATCTGTCATGGGCGGCCGAAGACCAGGTCATCCAGCGTGCGCAGGCGCTTTTCCAGGACCTTGACGCGACCATCGAGATCAAGAATCAAGCCCGCGTCCACCTTTGGTACCCACAACGCTTTGGCAGGCCTTACCCGCAGTTACGGTCGGCCAGAGACGGGGTTGATCGTTACCTGGTGGCAGGTACCTGTATTGCCTTGGACGTGGCCTCGGGCGAGGTGTATGCGCCTTATGGGCTGACGGACGCGGAGCAGGGTCTGTTGCGGGCGAACCCCCATACCCCGCAACCGGATTTGTTCGAACAGAAAGCCAAGAGTTATCAGGCGCGCTGGCCTTGGCTCAAAATCTTGACGCAGGGCGCTGCGTAAGCACGATTCCCGCCGGGCCCGCAATCGCGCTCGCCTCGAAATTCTGCATAAGTTAATGGGAACTAATATCAAATGACAATTTATTCATGTATCTTGCCCGGCATATTTTTGGCCGAGCGTTTCCCGCGCTTGGCGTCTATCCAAGGGCAAGTCATCGATGCGTCGGCTTATGGTTTCTCTGTGCGTTCTCCAGGCCTCTTCTTTTAACGTTTGGGCAGAGGAGCCGGTCGCGGCTGATCCGGCCACCTTGCAGCTTCAAGCCATCGATATCACGGGCGAAGAGCAGGTTGAAAGCGCTTATGGGCCGGTAACGGGCTACCACGCCACACGTTCGGCCAGCGCCACACGTACCGACACCTCGATTCATGAAACCCCGCAGTCGATTACCGTGGTCTCCCGCGATGTGGTGGAAGACCTCGGCGCCACTCGCTTGCAGGACGCGCTGGATTACGCGGGAGGCGTGGGGCGCGCCAACAACTTTGGTGGCCAGGGCCTGACCACCTTTACCGTACGCGGTTTTACCACCGGTGAGTTCTACCGCAATGGCTTCCCGGTCAACCGTGGCTACCCGAACATGCCCGATGCCAACACCATCGAGCGCCTGGAAGTGCTGCGCGGACCAGCCACCATGCTGTATGGCCGGGGTGATCCAGGCGGCACCTTCAACGTCGTGTCCAAGCAGCCGTTGAGCGAACGCACAGTCACTCTCGGCAGCCAGATCAATGATCAGGGCATGCGTCGCGGCACCCTCGACACCTCCGGGCCGCTGGACGAAGACGGACGTTTCTCCTATCGCTTGAACGTGGTGGGCGAGGGCGGCGATACCTTTCGCGATCACGTCGAGACTGAGCGCTACGGCATTGCCCCGGTGTTGAGCTGGCAGGTCAACGACAGCACCCGCGTGATATTCGAGGGTGACTTCATGCGCAACAATCACCCGCTCGATCGCGGCCTCACGCGCTACTCGAACCAGCGTGGCACGGCTTCGCGCAGCACGTTCTTCGGTGAGAAAGACGCCGGCAAGTTGCACAACGACAACAACATGGCGCAGTTGCGTTTCGAGCATTCGCTCAACGATAACTGGACCTTGGCCGGCGGCATGCAATGGCTCGATGGTACCTTGCAGGGCAACGCCGTCGAGGCTCAGCGGCTTGGATCCGACGGTCGGACCCTGGAGCGTAATTTCAGCTATCGCAAGCTGGAATGGACCGACCGCGACTACCAGCTCAACCTCACCGGTAAATTTTCCACCGGTGCGTTTGAACACACTTTGCTGACCGGCATCGAGTACGAGGATTACGACTACAAGTCGATCATTCAGCGCTCCTCCGCGGATGTCGGAACGTACCCGATCGATATCTACGACCCGGTCTACGGCCTGCCGCGTCCGCCGCTGACGCGCACGCCCACCCATGACAAGGAAAACCTCAAGACCTACGCCGCGTTCATCCAGGACCAGGTGGCCCTCACCGAGCGCTTGAAAGTGCTGGCCGGCGCACGTTTCGAGCGGTTTGAGCATGACTACCAGACCTACGTGGAAGGCGCCAATGACTGGACGGCCAGTGATAATGCGGTCACCCCGCGCCTGGGGTTGATCTACGATTTGACCGACACGCTGGCGGTGTATGCCGATACTGCACGTTCGTTCAAGCCCAATACCGGCGCCAATCGCCAGAAAGCCGGGTTCAAACCGGAGAAGGGCAAGTCCTATGAAGTGGGAGTCAAGTGGCAAGCCTTGGATCGCCAGTTGAGTGTTGACGCGGCGCTGTACCAGATAGAAAAAACCAACGTGCTGACCGCCGACCCCCTAGACAGCAACTTCAAGATCGCCACCGGTGAAGTACACAGCCGCGGCTTCGATCTGACCGTGGCCGGCAACCTGACGCCCGAATGGCGGATGATCGGCGGTTACGCTTATGTGGATGCCGAAGTGGCAAAAGACAGTGTGCTCAAGTCCGGCACACGCTTGCTCAACATCCCGCGCAACAGCTTCAGCCTGTTGAACGTCTATGAGTTCCAGGACGGTGGCCTCAAGGGCCTGGGTCTGGGCCTGGGCGGCAAATATGTCTCCGAACGTGCCGGTCAGCAAACGGCCACGGCGTTCATGATGGACAGCTACAGCGTTGTGGATTTGCTGGCGTACTACAAGGTCAACGACAAGATCCGCCTCAACCTGGATCTGAAAAACCTGTTCGACGCCGATTATGAAGAAGGCGCTTTCGGCGACTACGCCTACCCAGGCGCGCCACGTACGCTGCAGGCGGGTATCTCCTACACGTTGTAAGCAGAATTAGAGAGCGGGGCGGGTTGGGAAAGACCGACCCAACCCACGCCAAAGAATCTGTAAATACCCCTCCATGTCTGGCGGGACTGAAGATCTAGTCCCTGCACATAGCCTTGGCCAGCACCCGAGAAACCTGGTCGGCAGAGTAAGGCTTGGCCAGAAACTCAAAACCCTCGTAGCCGTTCTTGGCCAACTCCTCGCTGTAACCCGACGTCAGGACCACCGGCAAGCCTGGTCTGCGTCGACGCAACTCCTTGGCCAGCGCCACGCCACCGATGCCCGGCATGACCACGTCGGAGAAAACCCCATCGAACGCCATGGCGTCCGGGCCGACCATCTCCAGCGCTTCGTCGGCGTGGGTCGCCCAGACAGTCTGATAACCAAGGTCCTGCAGGATCTGATTGGCGAAACGGCCGACTTCCAGATTGTCCTCCACGATCAGAATGCGTCGTCGTGTCCCGTCCAGGGCCGGTTCGAGGACTTCCTGTGCGTGGCTGTCGAGTACCGCTTCAGGCTCTACCTGCGGTAGGTACACAGTAAACACCGTGCCTTCGCCGACGACGCTGGCGACATCGACGTTGCCCCCTGACTGCTTGGCGAACCCAAACACCTGCGACAGTCCGAGACCGGTGCCTTTGCCGACGCCCTTGGTGGTGAAGAACGGTTCGAAGATGTGCTCGAATGTCTGTGAGGAGATGCCCGTCCCGGTATCCGTGAGGGAGATCGCCACAAAGGCTTTTTTCGAGCCGCCGTGCCCGCGTATGCACGGCAGCGGACGGTCGCCCTCCAGGCGCAACACCAGCGTACCCTGGCCGTCCATGGCGTCCCGCGCGTTGAGCGCGACGTTGATCAAGGCGGTTTCAAATTGGCTGGAGTCGGCGCGGATATAGCAACTGCGCTCGGGTAGCTGCACCTGCACATGAATGCGTGCGCCAGTGACCGTTTCCAGCATGTCGCCAATATTCCGGACGCGTTGGCCGGCGTCGAATATTTCCGGGTTCAGCGGCTGGCGTCGAGCAAACGCGAGTAATTGGCTGGTCAACTTGCTGGCCCGTTCCACCGTGTCGGCCACCGCATTCATGTAACGTTGGCGACGTTCCTCGGACAGGTCGGGTGAGCGCAGGAAGTCTACCGACGAGCGAATGATCGTCAGCAGGTTGTTGAAATCATGGGCCACGCCGCCAGTCAACTGACCGATGGCTTCGAGCTTCTGTGATTGGCGCAGCGCGGCTTCGGTCTGGATCAGCAGGGTGGTGCGCTCTTCGACCCGCTGCTCCAGGGTCGCATTCAAATCCTCCAGCGCCGACAAACCTTCGCGCACGATGGCATCGGCGCGAACCCGTTCGATATGAGCCCAGGATCTTTCCGTGACTTCGCCCAACAACGATAAATCGTAGGACGACCACCGGCGTGGCTTATTGTCATGGATCGCCATCAAGGCGGCCAGACGGCCATCTTTCATCAGCGGCATGCACAGCGTTGCCGTCACCCCAAGGGCTTGAAAGGATGCCGCTTCCTCCGGCGGCAGTTCCAGCAGGTTGTCATGAATAATCAGCGGCTCACCCGCTTGCAGGCGGCTGACCGCCAATTGCCCGAAATCGGCCAGGCTGTAATGCCCGACGATGCTCGGTGAGCCTGGCGCCGCCCAGTTACCGCGAATGGTAAAGCCATCTTCGTCGGGCTCCATATCCGCATAAGCACAGTTGGACAGTTGCAGGTGCTTGGCCACTACTTCTGTAGTCACCGCCATGATGGTCGCCGGATCGGTGGCGTTGGCGATTGCGCTGCTGATTGCGTCCAGCACCGCCAGGCGCCGTGCCATGAACACGGCGTTGGTGGTTTCGGTAACGGTGTCGAGGATTCCCACCACGGCACCCTGAGAGTCACGAATCGGGCTGTAGCAAAAGGTGAAATACGCTTGTTCCGGACCGACGCCACGTTCGATTATCAGCGGGAAATTTTCAATATAGGTGGCGCGCCCTTCGAAGGCAGCGTCGGCGATAGGCCGGATAACCTCCCAGGCTTCCTGCCACACGGCGCTGAATGGCTGGCCCAGCGCTTCAGGTTTGTCGCCAAGAATGGGCACGAACGCGTCGTTGTACAGCATGATCAGATCGGGGCCCCAGACAATCGCCTGAGGAAAATGCGAGGCGAAGCTCAGCGCCACCGTGGTCTTGAGCACATCTGGCCATTGCTCCATCGCTCCGAGTGACGTGCTCGCCCAGTCGTGGCGGCGCACCCGTTCGGCCATTTCACCGTCGCCTTGCAGCCAGTCTTTCATTCGCCCACTACCTTGTTTTTCCGGATCGCCTATTACTTGATTGATACAGTTTGCCAAGCAACAGACCCAGGCAAACTCAGCCAGTTCAGCGCGAACGTTGTTGGCGCTTATTGTGTGCCGAACAATGTAGTCCAATAGATCCCTGCATCGCTTTTCGGATCCAGCCCGTAAGCGGCGCCCAGCTCCTGAAACTGTGGATTCATCAGGTTCGCGCAATGACCGGGGCTGGCGAGCCAACCGTCGACCACCTTGCGCGGTGTGTCCAGGCCGGCAGCGATGTTTTCGCCGATATTTTTCGCAATGTAGCCCGCCAGTTCCGCGCGATCGCCCGGTGTGCGGCCATCGCGGTCCAGGTGATCGAAGTAGTTTTTGTTGGCCATGCTGCGCGAGTGGCTTTCGGCGGCGCTCGCCAACTGGGCATTCCAGACCAGGGGCGTGGTGGCTTTAAAGGCTTGGGTACCGCACTGGCGCGGTTGCTTACGGGCGGCGTTGATCATGTCGAGCACTTGCTGCCCGGCCGTTTGCGAGCTGCCCAGGCCGCTGGTCAGCAGTGGGCGGGCCAGGACGATGCGCCAGTCCTGGCCGTTGTTGCTGACGCCGATGTCGACGAATTGCGGATCCAGGACCACGCGGCAGAAGCTTTCACGGACTGCTTTCATGGCGGACTGGGCGTCCCGAGGCCCGGACAGGCTGATGGCCTGGACATTGACCATCGGGTAGGCCACCTGAGCCAACGCCTGTTGGAGGTCGCCGACATTATTGACTGGCAGCACCAGTCGCGGATCGACCGCCAGCGGCGGCAGTTCCTGGGAACCCTGGTCACCACAGCGCTGCACCTGGCTGCGGTACTGGTTGATCGAATCGACCAATTGACTCTCTTCGCTCGCCGATGCCGTGGCGCAAAACACCAGACTGGTGGCCAGCGTCGTAAAAACCATCATCAATGACAGCGCGCGCATGGACGTTTCCCTTGAGCATGAAAGTGCACATGATGCGCGATGAAGGGGCTCCATGCACCCCTTGGCGGGTTTTTTCCCTGATCAAGGTGCTGGTGCATTCAGCGCCGGACTCGGCAGGCGACTCATGGCCAGCGTCAAGGCCAGCAGGATTAACCCCAGCGCTACGCCAAAGGTGACGTGCAGGCCGCTGCTCACTGCTTCGGGTGAGGCGCGGTTGAGATCTCCCGTAACCCAGGCAAACAGCGCAGCCAATGCCCAGGCGCCGATGATCAGCCCCAGGTTGCGTGAAAGGTTCAACAGGCCTGCAATCACGCCTCGGCGGTCAGGCGCCAGGTCGTTCATCACCGAGGTGTTGTTGGCTGTCTGGAATTGGGCGTAGCCGAGAGTGAGGATCACCAGCGCGCCGATGTAGCCGGTGAGACCGACCTGCCGTGGCATCAGCGCCAGCAACAAACACCCGGCCAGCATCGCGATCAGCCCGACCAGGATCATGCCCCGGCAGCCGAAACGCTCGGTCAAGCGTCCGGCAGGCACTCCCGCCAGCGCGGCAACGCTCGGTCCGACAGCCATTGCCAAGCCCATCCAGGCCGGGTTGAGCCCGACGCCCCGGGTCAGGTAAAACGGTCCGGCCACCAGCGTGGTCATCATCACCGCCATCACCAGCATGCTCATGATCAGGCCGGCCCCGAGCGGCCGGTTGCGCAGCGTCGCGACCAGGCTGAACGCGGCTCGCCTCGCAGGCGCCGCGGTTGGCTCGACGCTCAAGGCGCGTCGGGCGAGGGCAAAGGTCACAAGCCCCAGCGGCACCAGGGCGAGGAACAATCCGCGCCAGCCGAACCCGGCTATCATCACTCCGCCGACCGCCGGCCCGGCAGCCGTGCCGATCGCCGACATGCTCCCGAGCAGGCCCATGACGCGGCCGGTGTGCGCCTTGGGCACGGTCTGGCCGGCCAGGGCCAGCGCCATTGTCATCATCATCGCCGCGCCGAGTCCTTGTATCGCGCGGGCGGCAATAAGCCAAGCCAGGGACGCCGCCACGCCGCACAAGGCGGATGCGACGACAAACAGCAGCAAACCCGCGAGCAACAGGCGGCGGTAGCCAAACCGATCGCCAAGTCGCCCGACACTGACAATCATCGCGGTGATGGACAACAAGTACGCCAAGACAATCCACTGCACCATTGAAAAGGCGGCCTCGAACGCCCGGGCCATTTCGGGCAGGCCGACATTCGCGATACTGCTGCCCAGGGATGCCAGCAGTGTGGCCAGTGACAGGCTGACGAGGCCGCCGCGATGGGGAATAGAGGTCATAACGGATTCCTGATTTGGGCCACCGCCAAATGGGCAGCTGTCAGAAATCTACGACGTCACCTAAGATGGCGGAAGACGCAGCGATTGCACGTTATACCTGCATCAGACGCCATGAAAGGAACTACCCCGTGTCGCATCCCGATTTCAACCTGCTCGTTACCCTGGATGTATTGCTGGCCGAAGGCAGCGTGGCACGTGCCGCCCAGCGCCTGGGCCTGAGTCCTTCAGCCATGAGCCGGGCCTTGGCGCGCTTGCGTGAAACCACCGGTGATCCGCTCTTGGTACGCGCCGGACGAGGCCTGGTGCCAACGCCGCGTGCGCAGCAACTGCGCGCCCAGGTCAGCCAATTGGTGCAGGACGCCGAAGCCGTGCTGCGACCGGTGCAGGCCCTGGATCTTACGCAACTGGTGCGGACCTTTATCCTGCGCACCAGCGAAGGTTTCGTCGAAAGCTTCGGCCCCGCGTTGATCGCGCGCGTGGCTGAACAGGCTCCGGGCGTGAGGTTGCACTTCGTCCACAAGCCGGACGGGCAGGGCACGCCACTGCGCGACGGCAAGGTTGACTTGGAAACCGGTGTGGTCGACGAGCACGCTCATCCCGAAGTCCTGACCCAACTGCTGTTTCGTGACCGGTTTATCGGGGTGGTGTGTAACGGCCACCCCTTGAGTCGCGGCGAAATCAACGCGCAACGCTACGCTGCCGGCAAGCATATCTACGTGTCTAGACGCGGTCGGGCACGCGGGCAGATAGACGATGCGCTCGAGGCCCTGCATCTCACGCGCGACGTGGCCAGCATCGTTACTGGCTTTTCCACGGCGGTGGCTCTGGCGCATCGCACCGACCTGATCGCCAGTGTCCCGGAGCGCTACACCAGCGGCCTGCGAGATGGCCTGCACAGCTTCGCCTTGCCCATCGACCTGCCGGAGTTCAGTGTGGCGATGCTCTGGCACCCACGACTGGATGCCGATCTGGCGCATCGTTGGTTGCGTAGTTGTTTGCGGGAGGTGTGCGCGCAATGATTCAGCGGATATACCTGACGGGCGCTTCCGGGGCGGGCGTGACCACGCTGGGCAAGGCGCTGGCTTCGGCCCTGCAACTGCCGCATGTGGATGTGGACGATTATTACTGGTATCCCACGGACCCACCCTACGTACAATCGCGGCCTGTGGTTGATCGCGTTGCTTTGCTCAAGCGGGCATTGGCGCACGGCCACTGGGTGTTATCCGGTTCATTGGATGGTTGGGGCGACGAACTGATCGTGGACGCGCAGCAGGTGGTGTTGGTTGATACGCCGACGCCGCTGCGTATCAAGCGCCTCAAAGCGCGGGAGGCGCTGCGCTTTGGCGAGCGCGTTGCACCCGGTGGGGATATGCATGCCAGCCATCTGGCTTTTTTGGCGTGGGCCGCTGGCTATGACCGTGGCGCATTTGCCGGGCGTAGCCGGCCACGCCATGAGGCGTGGTTCAAACAGTTGAAACAGCCTTCCCTGCGAGTTGATGGCAGTCGGTGCGTCGAAGCGTTGCTGCAGCAGGTACACTCTTCCCTGCCTTAATGCGAAATACCAGGAAACAGGAATTCGATGTACACCCTGACTCATTACCCAAACCCATGCCCGGAACCCATCAACAGCCAGATTCTGCAGATGGTGGTCGATTACCTGACTGACATCAGCATGGTCGCGATTCCTCCGAGCAACCTGCTGTACAACGTTTATCAATATGCGATTGGCTACGAGGTGCATCTTTACCTGGAGGCGGTCGGTGGTTCCAAGGGGATTGCGGTTGAGTTGATCGTTGCATTGGACGAACAGGACCCGGACAAGGTCATCGGCTTCCTGTTGTACCTGCCGGTCAAGGACGATCCCGAAGCCTGCGGCGTGGCGTATCTGGCGGTGCACGCGGCCTGGCGGCGTAAAGGGGTGGCGCGGGCAATGCTGCAGGACATGCTCGGCCGCTATCCCCACGCCGAATTGACCTGCGCGGTGGAGAAAGTGCCGGCGTTCGAGTCCATGGGGTTCAACGTCCGCGGCGTGCGCGGCACTCAGGTGTTGATGAACACCCGTGACTACAGCACCGCTGGCCTGATGGGCCTGTTGGACGTGGCGTCGATCTATAGCTCGCTGGAAGTGCGGCAGATTCATACCTACCTGCTGCAAAAACACGGCAAGCGGGCAATGATCGATGCCGAGAAACAACGGGACCGGCATTTTGACCAGATGACCCGCAAGGCCCAGGCGTTTGTGCAAGGGCGGCAGGTATAGCCCTCAGTTCTTCAGCCGCGTGCTTCGATTGACCATTGCCTTGATGGTTTCCAGCAGTTCTTCCTGGGCCTGCACGGGGCTGATTTCACCGCTGGCCGCTGCCTGGGAAAGTGCCTCGGCCGCGCCCAGCATGGCCCGCAGCCCGGCCAGCGAGATGTCGCCCGAAGGGGCGAACGGCGCGAGTACATCGCGGCACTTGAGCATGAAAATCATCTCGTACTCGCGCTTGAGGATGTCCAGTTCCGGAGCGCCGCTCAAGGCAGCGATCACGCCCGGTATCTCGCGACCCTGAAGCAGTACGCAGTCGACATAGGATGAGGCGATCACCCAGGCCCGACCCTCAAGGCTCGGTTCGCTGGCCGCCAGAGCTTCTGCGAGCAAGGCGTTCTGGCGTTCGTCAAAATCCTTGTACAACGCCGCCAGCAAGCCTGCACGGGTGGTGAAGTGGTCGTACACCACCGGTTTCGTGATCCCTGCCATTTCCGCCAAACGCCCTAACGTCAGCGCTTCGGTGCCTTCTTCACGTACCAGTTGCCAGGCCACGTCCAGTAACTGGCGCAAACGATCTTCCCGGGAAAGGCGGCGGCGGGGCGCAGGTGTTTCTGTGCTTGACATGCTTATATACCAAAAGTAACTTACTAATCGTAACTTAACTCAGCTTATCACTGGAGCATCCGTCATGCATGCGCTTATCGTTGTCGCTCATCACGACCCTCGTTCATTGACTCATGGCCTGGCCGCGCAGGTCGCAGCGGGTCTTGCCAGCGAAGGGCATACATCTGAAATCGCTGACTTGGCCGCCGAAGGCTTCGATCCACGGTTCACCCTCGCTGATCATACCGTGCACCGCGCCCGCGCCACGCCGCCGGCCGATGTTCAGGCGGAGCAGGCACGCATCGACCGCGCTGACGCGCTGATACTGGTCTACCCGATTTATTGGTGGTCCATGCCGGCGCTGCTCAAAGGGTGGATCGACCGGGTATTCAGCAATGGCTGGGCCTTGGAGTACGACATGCAGACTGGCAAAACCATAAAGAAACTGGGGCGTTTGCGCGTGCATCTGCTGGGCGTGGGCGGAGCCGATGAAGGCACGTTCGAACGTCATGGCTATGCCAATGCACTGCGTACGCAGATCGACCACGGGATTTTTGATTATTGCGGCGCGCAAGTGCTGAGTTCGCAGTTGTTGCTGGAGTCCGAGTTGCGCGCGCCGCAGGTTCATCTGGAGGCCGCATGGCGCACCGGGCAGGGGATCTTTGCTGGTGCGAAATGCAATGAAACAGCGGCGCTATCGTTCTAGTCCGCAACCGCTCATCAACCCTCTCTGAACAAGTCATGGGCATCGAGCAAGCGATAGGCAATCTCTGGCTGGTTCTCCAGGCCCTTGCGGATTGCCGCCGGAATCGATTGCCGGGTTTTGCGACAAAGCCCCGGCAGTTCATCGATAGCGATTTGAATCCCGCGCATGCTTTTGACTTCGGTGTGGCCGGGGGCGATGTGTACGCGAATGCCCAGTTGCTGATGCATCAGTTGCTGCATACGCTCCAGGTCCGCCAGGCTTTGCAGGTTCTCCAGGCGTTCCAGCAGGCGTTTTTCTTCCTGGCGGGTCAGTTGCAGAATGCGCTGGTCTGCGCCGGGAAGCGCCAGCAGTCGCTCGCGCTCGCAGTCACAGAGAGCGGGTGGGCAGGGCTGGCGAATTGTCATGATCACTCCCTCCCCACGTTGGCGCCTGATGCTCAGTAGCTGAGCTGCACGCCGAGACTGCCCAAGGCGTTCCAGTATTCAGGGTAGGTCTTGCCGACACAGTCCGGGTCCTGGATTTTAATGCCTGCTACTTTCAGGCCCGCCAAGGCAAAGCACATGGCGATGCGGTGGTCGGCGTGGGTGTCGATCAGGGCGCTGCAGGACGTGCCTGCGAGTGCCGGATCGCTGGCCACCAACAGATCGTCGCCCTCGATCGTCGCCAGACCGGGGCGGATTTCGTTAAGGCCGTCGTGCAGCGCCTGAACCCGGTCGCATTCCTTGACCCGCAGGTTGGCGAGTTCGGTGAAACGCACCGGCGTATTGTTGAAGGCCGCGAGTACCGCCAGCGTGGGAATGGCGTCCTGCATTTGCGAGCCTACGACGCAGGCCGGCATCTGTGGAAATTGCGCGATCACTGCCTGGGCCTTGGCGTCGGGCTGGGTGAAATCTTCTGGGGCGACGCCCAGGTCAATCTTGCCGCCGGTGAGCACTTGCGCGGCCCACAGGTAGGTCGCGGCGGAGGCGTCAGGTTCGATCAGGTAGTCGTTGGCGGTGTAGCCGGTGGGGGCTACGCGCCAGGTGCTGTCGTCGACCACTTCCACCTGGGCACCGAACGCGCGCATGCAGTCCAGGGTGAGATCGACGTAGCCACGGGCGCCGATGTCCTTGCCGGTCAACGCCACTTCAATCGGGGCTTCGCCACAGGCGGCGAGCATCAACAGGGCCGATACGTATTGGCTCGACAGGCCGCCGTCGATCTCGAAACGCGTGGCCTGAACCCGGCCGGTGCCATGCACGGTCACCGGCGGACAACCGCTGGGGCTATCCACCCGGACACCGTTCTGGCCGAGGGTTGCCAGCAGCGGGCCGATGGGGCGCTTTTGCATGTACGCGTCGCCATCCAGCACCACCGAGCCCTGGACCGTCGCGACCGCGGCCGTGAGAAAGCGCATCGCGGTGCCGGCGTTGCCGAGAAACAGCGGTTGGGCGGGTAATTGCAGCTTGCCTTGGCCGGTTACGACGAAGGTCACCTCATCCGGTTCATCGATGACCACGCCCATCTGCCGCAACGCCACCGACATATGTCGGGTGTCGTCGCTTTTCAAGGCACCGCTCAGACGGCTGGTGCCTTTGGCCAGGGCTGCCAGCAACAGGGCACGGTTAGTGATGGATTTGGAGCCGGGCGGTGCTACCTTGCCGTTCAATGGAAAATTAGGCGGCGTAACGGTCACGGTTTTCTGCGAACTCAAGGGACAAGGCTCCTGATTCAGGGCGAGGGTGGCTGGGAGTGGCCGGCTGGCGGAAACGAATAATCGACCAAACCACAGGGAATGGTCAAATGCCGTCACCGCCGGTGCATCAGCGCTTGCTTGACCAGTAATCGTGCAAGGCCCTGGCGGCTGGCTCGATGGCTGCCACGCGTTGCTGGTGGGCTTGTACGTCCAGGTCCGCGGGTAATTCAAAGTTGTCCTGTTCGGCGCACCAGGCGATCGCTTCCAGCTGTGCGGCCTGCTCGGCGGGCAGTGCCGGCCATTCACCGACGGCCGCGCCACGGATATAGCCAAAGCACCACTCTTCGGCCAGCGTCAGGGGTTGCTCCTGATGCTCGGTTTCCTCGAAGCGCGCCTTGAACCCTTGGGCGTTCATCGCCAGTTGGCCGGCGATGGCATTCATATGGCGCACGCACAGTTCGAGGAAGCGCTTGGCTTGGCTCTCACTCTCCCAATCCGGTTGCTGCCCACCCCAGATCGCCGGGAACCACACGGCCACATCCACCAGGCCCGGGCCGGAGACCAGGGCAGTGAAGTAGCCATCCAGTTCGGCCAGGTTCAATACCGAGTGATCGTCGCCGTACGTCAGCAGAATCTCTTCGATGAACTCGAAATCGGCGGGGGCGAGGGCTTGATCGTGCATGAAAATATCCTTAGTGCGTCCAGCGCCGCTGATAAGGCGGCGTAAAACGCGGAGGATGGCGCGTGCGAGCGATTTAATCCAGCGTTAGATCATCTTTACCGCAGGTCCCGGTGAACGGAGCCTCGCGCTGCAAATCAATCTGCTGGACAGGCTTCTAAGCGTAAAAGGAATAAAGTCAGATCGCATTGGTATAAGTGGTTATAAGAAAAATCGCTATGCTGCCGCGAGAATTTTACAAGGCCACAGGTAGTTGTAATGGATGCAGGTAATTTTGGTTTCGTGGTGGCGGGCCTGATTGTCGGTTTTATCGTCGGCATGACCGGCGTCGGCGGTGGTTCGTTGATGACCCCCATCCTGCTGTGGTTTGGGATCAACCCGGCGACGGCGGTCGGCACCGACCTGCTGTATGCCGCCATTACCAAGGCCGGCGGCGTGGCGGTGCACGGCAAGAACAAGAACATTGATTGGACCATCACCGGCTGGCTGACCTTGGGCAGTGTCCCGGCGGTGTTGTTGACGCTTTGGTTCCTCAAAAGCCTGCACACCGATCCCAGCGCGATGAACGAGGTGATCAAGCAGGCGTTGGGTATGGTGCTGCTGCTGACGGCCCTGGCGATTCTGTTCAAGAAAAAGCTCTTGGCTTTCGCCCAGCGCCATGCCGGCGACCACTACCACATGAGCCCGCGCAATCTGAACGGGCTGACCGTCTTCACGGGGGCGATCCTTGGCGCCATGGTGGCGCTGACATCCATTGGCGCGGGTGCGTTGGGCACGGTGGCGTTGTTTATCCTGTATCCATTCTTGGCCACCAAACGCCTGGTAGGCACCGAAATTGCGCATGCTGTCCCGCTGACACTGGTCGCAGGCCTGGGCCATGCGAGCATGGGCAATATGGATTGGCAGTTGTTGGGGTTCTTGTTGATGGGCTCGCTGCCGGGGATTTATGTGGGCAGCCATATGTCTGGCCGGGTCTCGGACGAGCTGTTGCGGCCGTGTCTGGCGGTGATGTTGGGGTTGATTGGGTTTAAGTTGGCGTTCTGAAATGTCGGACTACGGCCATCGTAGTTTAACGGAGCAAGCACGGCGGCCTGAAAATCCCCTCGTTTTTCTGTAGGAGCGAGCTTGCTCGCGAAAATCGTTAACCATGACAGGGGAAATCTGATACCCCGAGGCGGTCATTCGCGAGCACGCTCGCTCCTACAGAAGGCGGCTTCCCCCCACTAAGGCTGACGCGACTTATCCAGCCATTCCACCGCCGTGCGCCAAATACAGATCCCCAGGAAATACGCCGACATCAACAACCACAAGCCCATGGTCAGCTTGTTGGTATACGGATGGTCGATCACCAACAGCAAACTGCATAACAACCACACGGTCGTGACCGCGATGTTGATCGGCATAAAGCGCTTGACCCGGAACGGGTGCAGAAACTTCATCGGCGTCACCGTCAACAGCGCCAAGCCAATCACCGTCGCCAGCGTGATCCAGGCGGGCGGGTCGATGATGTACACGCACAGTGCCACCACGTTCCAGGCCGCGGGGAAACCCTGGAAGTAATTGTCCTTGCTCTTCATGTTCACGTTGCAAAAGCAGAACAGCGAAGACACCAGAATTACCGACACCGTAAACAGATGAGTGAAGTCCGGCAGGTCGATATAACGGTAGATAAACAGCGCCGGGATAAACACATAGGTCAGGTAATCAATCACCAGGTCCAATACCGAGCCATCAAAACTCGGCAAGAGCGTCTGCACATTGAGCCGACGCGCAAGCGAACCGTCCACCCCATCCACCACCAATGCCAGGCCGAGCCACAACAGGCAGGCCTTGGGTTGGTTTTCCAGCAACGCGAGGGTCGCCAGAAAGGCCAGGACCACGCCCGTGGCGGTAAAGCCATGGGCGCCCCAGGCTTTTAGTCTGGCTACATGCAGGGTCGATATCACAGGGACGTTCTCCAAAAGATGAAACAGCACAGCCGACGGGGGAAGGCCGTCGAATCTGGCCAAGGGATGCAAGTATCGACCGGAAAGGGGGGAATAAGGTTCACCACCCCGGCGTTACGATTAGCGTAGCAAGCGTTGGATGATTCGGCATCAGCCCTGACGGAACACCAAGGCCTTCAGGCCGCTCTGCGGATCGATGTCGGGAAATTCGGGCGGGTTTTCCAGGCGCTGTGCAAAGCGTAGACCAGGCGCTTCGCGGGTGACGCCGTCAATCAGGAAGTCTTCGCCGTACGCCGGATCGTTCATGCAGGCCAGCACCGTGCCCTGCGGCGTCAGCAAGTCGGGCAGGCGCCGCAGCACCCGCTGGTAGTCTTTGGTCAGCAGAAAACTGCCTCTTTGAAAGGACGGTGGATCAATGATCACCAGGTCATAGGGACCGCCGCTGGTCACCTTGGCCCACGACTTGAACAGGTCGTGGCCGAGAAAACTGATCTTGCCCATATCGTGGCCGTTCAGGCGATGGTTGTCGCGACCACGGCTCAGCGCGCCACGCGCCATGTCCAGGTTGACCACATGCTCGGCGCCGCCTTCGATGGCCGCCACGGAAAAACCGCAGGTGTAGGCAAACAGGTTCAACACGCGCATGCCCTGAGCGTGCTCACGCACCCAATTGCGGCCGTAGCGCATATCGAGGAACAACCCGCTGTTCTGCTTTTTGCCCAGATCGATGCGATAGCGCAGGCCGCCTTCGGTGATGGTCAATTCGTCGACCACTTCCCCCACCAACCATTCAGTGGTGCTTTGCGGTAAGTAACGGTGCTGCAGCGCCAGCGTATGGGCACCGGCCTGTTGCCATTCGCCGGAGGCGGGGAGCCGCGTCAACTGTTGCTTCAGCGCTTGCAGGTGCGCCGCTTCTGGCGCCTTGAACAACGAAACCAGGACCACGCCTTGCAACCAATCCACCGTCAACTGTTCCAGGCCCGGCCAGCAACGGCCGCGACCGTGGAACAGGCGTCGGGTCTCCGCGGGTGCGGTGCGCAGGGCGGCGAGTAAGTGAGTGTCGAGGGTGGCGAGTGTGTCTGGGGTCATCGGGCAGCGTCGGTGGTCATTGAGCGGGCGGCATTTTAAACACAATTGCGCTGTTTCAGGTGGGTGACGCGCACGTGGCTATCAAGGGCGCTCCGACGCTCATCCGCAAAAACTCAGGCGCAATATAGCGCTCGTAATGTGCCTCCGACAGCAGGAAGAACTCCCGGTCAATGGCATCGCGCAAATCAGCCAAGGGGCGCTCACGGAATTCTGGCAACAGCGCCAGCCCATAGGCCTCCAGGTTTGAAATCATCCGCGCGCCGCGGGCAATCAGTTGATAAGCCCAGCAATAGGGCGACTGTTGCGGCATAAACCGGATGTTGCGCGCTTCCAGCTGTTGACGCAGGCGGGCGGCATCGAACACCTCCAGCTTGCTGGCCATGACTTGCCCCAGCAATTGCTCGAGGCGCAGCCATACGGCGTGTTTCGCCTGCGCGCTGTAGCCATTCCATTGAATGACTTCATGGTGATAGCGCTTGCAGCCCCGGCACACCAGGTCGCCGTAGACGGTGGAACACAAGCCGACGCAGGGCGTCTTGATGGTTTGACTGGACATAAATCACGATTGCCTTGGCTAATTGCCCATGGACCGCTGTCAGGCGGTCCATGGGCCTGG
>NZ_JCAXED010000021.1:0-70408 GCF_059758795.1 Pseudomonas sp. GQ91 | reverse complement strand
TAACCAATCCGTGGTCACAAACGCCCGACAGTTGCAGATTAAACGTCAGCTGCGCGATGCCTTCTATATTGATACCGACTCATGGAAATGCCGGGTACTGCAACAGGCGCAAGACGTGATTGAACTCACCCGACTTGGGCTGGCTGACAGCCCGAAAGTATATAGTTGAAACCGACTCACACACCCTGTGACCATCCGCGCGGCACGGAGTATCGACGAGGTAGACATTGGCGAACATTTACAGCTGAGTGAGTCCGTCACGTGGGAACCTCTTTTCGAGAGGGTATGTTCGTGCGTTTTTATGAGGCGCATTTGGGTTGATTTTGCCAGCAGGGCAACCCTTTGAAAGTACTGTGTCGGGAGGTTAAGACGCTTCAAGGGCGAGCTGTTTTTTGTATGGCGGGTTACCGGATATGGCCTTTCAGGCGGGGCTGGCTGCGCAAGATCAATGCTCACAATCGTTGAGCAATAATGCTGGAAAGCGATTCACATTAACCAATTTAGTCGTAGGTTCGAATCCCACACGACCCACCATTTTTAGCGGTTTAGAAAATCCGGAAGGCCCACGCAAGTGAGGATTTCCGGGTTTTTTTTGCCCGTTATTTGTTCTGTGGGCGCAATTTGTCTATATTTGAGTCTATAGAACATATTGCAGGTGACGATTATGTCTTTGGCTCTCCAGCCTCAAGGGTTCACCAAGGATCAGTGTGTAAGCGGATTGCGCACGGCCGTGAGCATTCTCGAGAAATGGCAGGCCAGCAGCGACCAGGTCTGTCGCATCCTGCGTATCTCACGCAGTACCTACACCCGAGCCAAACAGCGTGGTGGTGAATGGAGCATCGGCTTGGATCACGACCAGATGCAGCGCATCAGCTTTGTGCTGAATATCCACGCCACGTTGCGCTTGGTTTTTGATAATCCCGAGAACGTGTACGGCTTCCCGGGGATGGTGAACGACAACAGTTTCTTCAACGGTCGAACCCCGCTCGAGATCATGGCTCAGGGCGATATGATTTCGCTGTACGAGACCTTTCGCCGGATTGATGCGCTGCGTGGAGCGCAATGGTGATGTTGGAACACTTGGGTAATCTGGCCGGGGAGCACGTGCAGGCTTATCGGCTGGTCAACTCCAAGTTTCCGCCAATTGCCTTGTTTGACGATGTGGCGGACGCCGATGAGTTTGACGTGCTGTATCAGATTCAAGCCCTGACCAATCCCCGGCTGAGCAATCAGGTTGGCGTGCTGGAGTTGATACCTCGCCGCGAAATCCCTTTTGGTATTCCCGGCTGTTCATACGCGATCGCGCCGTTCACCCACATAAACCCCGCCGGGTCGCGTTTCAGCGATGGCAGTTTTGGTGTGCTGTACCTGGCGGCCACGATGGAGACTGCGCTGGCGGAAGTCCGCTATCACCAGAATCAGTACTGGTCGCAGGTGCAAGGCCTCAACTTTGAGCGCTTTGTATTTCGCGGGCTGTCCTGTTCTTTTGTGGACGCTGCGATGAAGGATGCGGCGTCGGTGCCGCTCACCGACCCGCTCTACGACCCCGATGACTATTCCCACGCGCGACGCCTGGGAAGCGCGCTCAAGCAGGCCGGTTATCCGGGCCTTCGCTACCTGTCCGTGCGTGCACCGGGCAATTATTGCTGGGCACTGCTGACGCCCAAGGTCGTGGTGTCGATTGTCCAGGCTGCGCATTACGAGATGATCTGGAACGGCCAGATCACCAGCGTCAGCAAGATCAGCGAAACCTGAGCATCCCGTAAATAGAGACCGAGTTTACTCAGATCCGCCCTTGAACCAGGGTTGACTCATCAATCTGTGCAATCGACGTAACCCCGGTCAGGGTCATCGCCACGCGCATTTCCTTGGCAAAGATATCCAGCAGATTCTCCACGCCGCGCTGCCCATCAGCCGCCAAGGCGTACGCCGGCGCTCGACCCAGTAATACAGCTCTTGCGCCCAGGGCCAGCATGCGCACCACGTCCAACCCCGAACGAACGCCGGAGTCGACCAATACCGTGAGGTCGCTGCCCACCGCCTGGGCGATTGCCGGCAAGGCCTTGGCGGTAGACAGCACGCCATCCAGCTGGCGCCCGCCGTGGTTGGAGACGACGATGCCGTCCGCGCCGAAACTCACGGCATCCCTGGCGTCCTGAGGATCGAGGATGCCTTTGATGATCATTGGGCCTTTCCAGAATTCGCGGATCCACTCCAGGTCCTTCCAACTGATGGAGGGATCGAAGTTGGTGGCCAGCCAACCGATGTAATCTTCAAGGTGGGTCGGTTTGCCCAGGTACCTGGAAATATTGCCCAGGTCATGCGGGCGGCCCATGAGCCCGACATCCAGGGCCCAGGCCGGTTTGGTCACGGCTTGCAACATCCGCCGCTGCGCTGCGTAAGGTCCGGACATTCCGGAGTGGGCGTCGCGATAGCGTGCGCCAGGCGTTGGCATGTCGACGGTGAATACCAGGGTTTTTACCCCGGCCGCCTGCGCGCGCTCCAGGGCGTTTTTCATGAACCCGCGATCTTTCAATACGTAGAGCTGGAACCAGATGGATTGTGCAGTCTGCGACGCGACCTCCTCGATCGGACAAACCGAGACGGTCGACAGGCAGAAGGGAATACCTTTGTTGGCCGCCGCTTTCGCTACCTGAACTTCCCCGCGACGGGCGAACATGCCGGTCAGGCCGACTGGGCTCATGACTACCGGCATCGCCAGTGGCTGATCGAACAGTGTGGTTTCCAGACTCAGGCTCTCGACGTTGCGCAGGATGCGTTGGCGCAGACTGATGTCGGCAAGGTCCGAGCTGTTGGCCTTGAGCGTGTGCTCGGCGTAGGCGCCACCGTCGATATAGTCGAACAAAAAGCGCGGCAGCTTGCGGCGTGCGGCTTCGCGGTAATCCGATGCGGACGAGATGATCATGAACAGTGAGTCCCCGGAATAAATAGAACGGTGGTTGGCAGGATAGACAAAGGCTATTCATGGTAAAAACAACTTTTCCAACTTTAATCAAGTCGCAAACGGAATACACATGAACCTTCGCACGTTGCGCACCTTTGTCGAAGTGGTGCGCCAAGGCGGCTTCTCACAGGCGGCAGAGGTGGTTTCGCTCACCCAATCCAGCGTCAGCAAAGCGGTCAGGACCCTTGAGGACGAGTTGGGTACGCCTCTGTTCAATCGCATCGGACATAAGAGCGAGCTGACAGCGGCCGGTGAAATTGCCTACCGTCGTGCGCTGGTGCTGCTGGCCGAGCGCAGCGACCTGGTGGCCGAGATCAATGACCTGCTGGGGCTCAAGCGCGGCGTGTTGCGGATTGGTTTACCGCCGGTAGGCAGCGGGGAGTTGTTCGCCGCAATGTTTGCGCTGTATCGGCGGCGCTATCCGGATATCGAGATTCAATTGATCGAGCACGGCAGCAAGAAACTTGCGCAATGCCTGCAGGCCGGTCAGGTGGATTTGGCAGCCTTGTTGGTGCCGGTTGAAGGCGAGTTTGAATATCAAGACGTACGGGTCGAGCCGTTGATGGTGGTGATGCCGATGGATCATCCCCTGGCCGGACGGGCGCAGGTGAATTTTTCCGATCTGGCTGATTCTCCGTTCATTCTTTACGAGGCCGGCTTTGCCCTCAATCCCATCATTCTGAATGCCTGCGAGCGGCGGGGCGTGGTGCCTCGCGTGACGGCCCGCAGCGCGCAAATCGATTTCATCGTGGATTTGGTCAGTGCTGGCCTGGGTGTCGCGTTTCTGCCGCAGATGCTTGCCTACAAACACCGGCATCCCGGCATCGCCCTCACGCCCCTGGATGAGCCTCGGACCGACTGGCACATTGCGCTGGCCTGGAGACGCCATGCGCATCTCCCGCAAGCGGCGCGTGCCTGGCTGGAGCTTGCCAGGGAAATGGGCAACGTACCCGCGGCGACTAAAGGCTGAGGTGCTCGTGTTGGGAGGGAATGGGCCTATGCGCCAGATTAGGCTTTTGAATCCATTCGATATTCTGTAGCCTTGCGCAGCTTCACCGTTAACCGTGCTTGATGTACACAATCACTTCGTCCGGCGGTGCCCAAAGGGTTCCAGAGCCGGTGATACACTCGACTTTCGCGCAACTGCGCCTGCAGGTCTTGCGAACATGACGCAAATTTCCGAACGCCTTCTGGTTCAAGCCCACCTCGACGCCAAGCAGCCCAAGGCGCTGAGTGCCGAGGAAGAGGCGAACTTACGTTCCGCCATTGCCGCTGAGCTCAAGGCTCAAGACGCGGTGCTGGTCGCCCACTTCTACTGTGATCCGGTGATTCAGGCCCTGGCCGAGGAAACCGGCGGCTGCGTTTCCGACTCCCTGGAAATGGCCCGCTTCGGCGCCGCGCATCCGGCCAAGACGGTACTGGTCGCCGGTGTGCGCTTCATGGGCGAGACGGCGAAAATCCTCACCCCCGAAAAACGCATCCTGATGCCGACGCTGGAGGCGACCTGCTCCCTGGACCTGGGCTGCCCGGTGGACGAATTTTCCGCCTTCTGCGATCAACACCCCGAGCGTACCGTGGTGGTCTACGCCAACACCTCGGCGGCGGTCAAGGCCAGGGCTGACTGGGTGGTGACGTCCAGCTGCGCGTTGGAGATCGTCGAAAGCCTGATGGACAACGGCGAGACGATTATCTGGGGCCCGGACAAGCACTTGGGCACCTACATCCAGCGCCAGACCGGTGCCGACATGCTGCTCTGGGACGGCGCCTGCATCGTCCACGAAGAGTTCAAGTCCAAGCAGTTGGAAGACATGAAGGCGTTGTACCCGGACGCCGCGATCCTGGTGCACCCGGAATCACCGACGGCGGTGATCGAACTGGCGGATGCCGTGGGGTCCACCAGCCAGCTGATCGCCGCCGCGCAACGCTTGCCGAACAAGACCTTTATCGTCGCCACCGACCGCGGCATCTTCTACAAGATGCAGCAGTTGTGCCCGGACAAGGTATTCGTGGAGGCGCCCACCGCCGGTAACGGCGCGGCATGCCGCAGTTGCGCGCACTGTCCGTGGATGGCGATGAATACCCTGGAGCGCACCCTGCAATGCCTGCGTGAAGGGAGCAATGAGATATTCGTCGAGCCATCCCTGATCCCCCATGCGGTCCGTCCACTCAAGCGCATGCTCGACTTCACCCAGGCGGCGCGCCTGAAACTGGCTGGCAATGCCTGAGTGAGCGCCTTGGGGTGAGAGGATTGTCCTCTGATAAAGAGGCCTGTCCCTGTGGCGAGGGCGCTTGTCTGTGGCGAGGGGGTTGTCCTGTGAATGAGGGCTTGTCCTGTGAGTGAGGGCTTGTCCTGTGGCGAGGGGGCTTGTCCCCCGTTGGGCTGCGAAGCAGCCCCCAGACCAGCCGCAGAGGAGTGCCTGATACACCGCACTCGTTTTTATTGGGGCTGCTGCGCAGCCCAACGGGGGACAAGCCCCCTCGCCACAGGATAAGTCACCCACAGGATAAGTCACCCACAGGACAGGTCACTCACAGGACAAGTCCGGAAATTTCTGAGGGGCGGCCTCAGGGCTCGTTCGTGGGTCCCGGGTTATTTCTTCTGCTTCGGGATCCGCACCAGCTGCGTGTCCGAATAGATGTCATGCCAGGCGCGTTTTTTCTTGTCGATCAGCGACCAGATAAACCCCAGCCCCGCGCATAACCACGATGCAATTGACACCACAAAGCGCAACAACGCCTGCCACAAGCTGATGCGCGAACCGTCCGCGTTCTGCACGCGAACACCCCACACCTGCATGCCCAACGTCTGCCCGGAATGGGTCCAGAACTTGGCGAAGAAGCCGAACAGCACAAAAAACAGAATCGTCGACAGCAGTGGGTCACCGTCCAGGGCGCCGGATTCGGAGAGGGCGCGCATCCGGGTTTCGCCGACAAAGGCGATCCACACCAGCTTGTAGATGAAGGCTGTGACAATCAGCAGGGCGGTACACAACAGGAAGTCATAGAACATCGCTGCCAGACGACGGCCCAGGCCAACGGCGGGAAATTCGCCTTGTGGGCTTAGCAGGTGTTTCGACATGGCTGGGCTCTCTGGAGGGAAAACGCCATTTTACGGACAAACGCACATAAAAAAGCCCCTGATGTCACCATCAGGGGCTTTTTGTCGCAGGAGGGATCAGCCTTCCGCTTGTACTTCGTCAGCCTGCATGCCTTTCTGGCCTTGCACGGCGATGAAGGTGACTTTCTGGCCTTCTTTCAGGCTCTTGAAGCCGTTGCCCTGGATAGCGCGGAAATGCACGAACAGATCCGGACCGCTTTCTGGAGTGATAAAACCAAACCCTTTCTCGTCGTTAAACCACTTGACGGTACCGCTCTGACGTTCAGCCATTTTCTTCTTTCCTTTGACGCTAAAAATTAATGACAGCCCCTTTCACCTGAAAGAGTACTGGGCTGGGTTGCAGGAAAGTAAGAGACGTCGAACGGGTTGTAGCAAACTTTGGCTACTGCCCAGGTCCAGGTTCCAAGCGACCCATGCAAACACAGTGGGCAAACTCTACGCCAACTAATACAGAAAAAACAAGCCCTCTGCAGGCCACGTATTTGCTCGGCTTGATCACACTTCGGCGAACATTGTCGAAGCGGCTTATTCGATAGCGTAGATCACTTGTTATCGACTGATCCACATAGCGTTGACTATCGTCAATGCACTGTTTTATGGCGGTTGCGTTACAGATTAGTGCATATGCACGCAACCGCGTTACTTATAGAAACAGTCAATCAACCACGATAGTAACGTTGTGGGACGAATGGCATTTTACTTACACGAAGTGGGACCTTTTTCCCACGCACCAGTGCGGCTACTTCGCTGTCCAGGGTGGTAAATGCACTGTCGACATAACCCATGGCGAGCGGGCCACCCAGGCTCGGCCCAAAGCCGCCACTGCACACGCTACCGATCACCTTACCGTGCTCGTCGACGATTTCCGCGCCTTCACGCACCGGGGTGCGCTCTTGGGGGAGCAGGCCCACGCGCTTGCGGCTGATGCCGGTTTGCTGCTGGGTGAAGATGCGGTCGGCACCGGGGAAACCACCGGCGCGTGCTCCATCGGCGCGTCGGGCCTTGGAAATGGCCCACAGCAGGCTGGCCTCGATTGGGGTGGTCCCGGTGTTCATGTCGTGGCCGTAAAGGCACAGCCCGGCTTCCAGGCGCAAAGAGTCGCGGGCACCCAGGCCGATGGCCTGTACTTCGGTTTCGGCCAGCAGGCTACGGGCCAGGCTTTCAGCATTGGCCGCGGGGACGGAGATTTCAAAGCCGTCTTCGCCGGTGTAGCCAGAGCGGCTGACATAGCAATCCACCCCCAGCAGGCGCAGGGTGGCGAACTGCATGAAGGTCATTTTGCTGACTTCGGGTGCCAGCCGCGCGAGCACCTTGACCGACGCCGGACCTTGCAGGGCGAGCAGCGCGCGTTCCTCGAACAGCGGTTCGATGCTGCATTGATCACCAATGTGCTGGCGCAGGTGAGCCAGGTCCTGGTCCTTGCAGGCCGCGTTGACCACCAGGAACAGTTCGTCATTGCCCAGGTTGGCGACCATCAGGTCATCGAGGATGCCACCCTCATCGTTGGTAAACATGGCATAACGCTGCATGCCCACCGGCAGGTCGATGATGTCCACTGGCACCAAGGTTTCCAGGGCCTTGGCGGCATTGGCGCCGGTCAGGCGAATCTGGCCCATGTGCGACACATCGAACAACCCGGCCTGTTCACGGGTGTGCAGGTGTTCCTTCATCACGCCCAACGGGTATTGCACCGGCATGTCGTAGCCGGCGAACGGCACCATGCGTGCGCCCAGTTCGATATGCAGGGCGTGCAATGGGGTTTTCAACAGGGTTTCGGTGGACATATTCAGCTCCTGAAAAACGTGCGGACGCGCCAGTCGGCGTCAGCACTCGATAATGTTGACCGCCAAACCGCCGCGGGCGGTTTCCTTGTATTTGCTTTTCATGTCGGCGCCGGTCTGGCGCATGGTGCGGATGACCTTGTCCAGCGAGACGAAGTGTTGCCCGTCGCCGCGCAACGCCATGCGCACCGCATTGATGGCCTTGACCGAACCCATGGCGTTGCGCTCGATACAGGGCACCTGTACCAGCCCACCGATGGGATCGCAGGTCAGGCCGAGGTTGTGTTCCATGCCAATCTCGGCGGCGTTCTCCACTTGGGAAACCGTGCCGCCCAGCACCTCGCACAAGGCCCCGGCGGCCATCGAACAAGCCACGCCGACTTCGCCCTGGCAACCGACTTCGGCGCCGGAAATCGAGGCATTTTCTTTATAGAGGATGCCGATCGCGGCGGCGGTGAGCAGGAAACGCACCACGCCGTCTTCGCTGGCACCGGGGATAAAGCGCATGTAGTAATGCAACACTGCGGGCACGATACCGGCGGCACCGTTGGTAGGCGCGGTCACCACGCGACCGCCGTTGGCGTTTTCTTCATTGACCGCCAAGGCATACAGGTTGACCCAGTCAAGCACCGATAACGGATCGCGCAGTGAGGACTCGGGGTTTTTGCACAGCTGACGATGCAACGCCGCCGCCCGTCGCTTGACCTTCAGCCCACCGGGCAGAATGCCTTCGTTGCGACAGCCCGCGTCCACGCAGTCCTGCATCACCTGCCAGATGTTCAGCAAGCGGCTGCGGGTTTCCGCTTCCGGGCGCCAGGCACTTTCGTTGGTCAGCATGACCTGGCTGATGGACAGCCCATAGGTGGTGCAATGACCGAGCAAGTCCTTGGCACTTTTGAACGGGAAGGTCAGCGGCGTGGCGTCTTCGACAATCCGGTCGGCGCCGGCGGCATCTTCATCCACCACAAACCCGCCGCCGACCGAGTAGTATTCGCGACTGCGAATCTGCAAGCCGGCGGCGTCAAAGGCGCGAAAGATCATGCCGTTGGGATGATAGGCCAAGGGTTTGCGAATCATCGCCAGGTGTTCTTTCTCGTTGAACGCAATGCTGTGTTCGCCGAGCAGATTCAAACGTGCGTTGCCGCGAATCTCTTGCAGGCGCGCGGGCACGGTTTCGGTGTTTACGCTGTCGGGGTGTTCACCTTCCAGGCCCAGCAGCACGGCCTTGTCGCTGCCGTGACCTTTGCCGGTGGCGCCGAGTGACCCGTAGAGTTCCACTTTGACGCAGGTGGTGCTGTCGAGCAGGCTGTCACGCTTGAGGCCTTCGACGAATCGGGCTGCCGCGCGCATCGGGCCGACGGTATGGGAACTGGAGGGGCCGATGCCAATCTTGAACAGGTCGAACACGCTAAGGGACATGGTTGTTCTCCGGTTTCTTATTATGTGTCGGGTGCAATCGGTCTAATTGTGGGAGCGGGCTTGCTCGCGAACGCAGAGTGTCAGTTGATGCATCTGGTGACTGAACCACCGCATTCGCGAGCAAGTCGAATCGTCGCACCGCCGCTCCCACATTTTTGAGCGTATTCACTCAGTCAGATCAGGCGTAGCTCTCGATCGAAGGGCATGCGCAAACGAGGTTACGATCGCCAAACACGTTGTCGACCCGGCCGACCGGCGGCCAGTACTTGCCTTCGATCAACGACGCCAGTGGATACACCGCTTGTTCACGACTGTAAGGGTGACTCCATTCACCGACCAGTTCCGCAGCGGTGTGCGGAGCGTTTTTCAGTGGGTTGTCGTCTTTGTCCAATGTGCCGTTTTCCACCGCGCGGATCTCTTCGCGGATGGCGATCATGGCGTCGCAGAAGCGGTCCAGTTCTTCCTTGGATTCACTCTCGGTCGGCTCGATCATCAAGGTGCCGGCGACCGGGAATGACATGGTCGGCGCATGGAAACCGAAGTCGATCAGGCGCTTGGCCACGTCATCCACGCTGATACCGCTGCTGTCTTTCAACGGGCGCAGATCCAGAATGCACTCGTGTGCCACCAGGCCGTTGCTGCCGGTGTACAGCACGGGATAGTGTTCTTCCAGGCGGCGGGAAATGTAGTTGGCGTTCAAGATCGCCAACTGTGAGGCGCGCTTGAGGCCCGCACCGCCCATCATGCTGATGTACATCCAGGTGATTGGCAGGATGCTCGCGCTGCCGAACGGCGCCGCGCACACCGCGCCTGCCTTGCGCTCCATGGCGGCGTGGCCAGGCAGGAAGGGTGCGAGGTGGGATTTGACGCCAATCGGGCCAACGCCCGGACCGCCGCCGCCGTGCGGAATGCAGAAGGTCTTGTGCAGGTTCAGGTGCGACACGTCGCCGCCGAACTTGCCGGGTGCGCAGAGGCCAACCATTGCGTTCATGTTGGCGCCGTCGATGTATACCTGGCCGCCGTTGTCATGAATGATCCCGCAGATCTCGCGGATACCTTCTTCGAACACGCCGTGGGTCGACGGGTAGGTGATCATCAGCGCGGCGAGGTGGTCGCGGTGCTCGATGGCCTTGGCACGCAAATCCTCGATATCAACGTTGCCCCGCGCATCGCAGGCGGTAACGACCACGCGCATGCCAGCCATGTTGGCGGTGGCCGGGTTGGTGCCGTGGGCCGACGAGGGAATCAGGCAGATGTCACGACGCTCATCGCCACGGCTCTGGTGATAGGCACGAATCGCCAGCAGGCCGGCGTATTCACCCTGGGAACCGGCGTTGGGTTGCAGTGAAATCGCGTCGTAGCCGGTGGCCGCGCAGAGCATGGCTTCCAGTTCGGTGGTCAGTTGCTGGTAGCCGGCGCTTTGTGCGGCGGGCGCGAAGGGATGCAGCGCGCCGAATTCGGCCCAGGTCACCGGGATCATTTCGCTGGCGGCGTTGAGTTTCATGGTGCACGAACCCAGCGGGATCATGGTGCGATCCAGCGCCAGATCCTTGTCGGCCAGCTTGCGCAGGTAGCGCATCAGCTCGGTTTCCGAGTGATAACGGTTGAACACCGGATGGCTGAGGATCGGCGACTGGCGCAGCAGCGCGGCCGGCAGAGTGCTGTCGACGCTGGCGGCCAGGGCCGCGAAGTCCGGCGTCGCCTTGTCGCCGGCGAACAGCGCGAACAGGGTTTCAATGTCGGCTTGCGCAGTGGTTTCGTCCACCGACACGCCCAGGCGTTCAGCGTCCACTACACGCAGGTTGATGCGTTGGGCGCGGGCCTTGTCGTGCAGGGCTGCGGTGTTGGCGCCGGTCTTGATCGTCAGGGTGTCGAAGAAGTTTTCCTGCTCGACCTGCAGGCCCAGGGCATTCAAGCCGTTGGCCAGGATCGCGGTCAGGTGATGGATGCGTTGGGCGATCTGGGTCAGGCCTTTTGGGCCGTGGTACACGGCGTACATGCTGGCAATGTTGGCCAGCAGCACTTGGGCGGTGCAGATGTTGCTGGTGGCTTTCTCGCGGCGGATATGTTGCTCGCGGGTCTGCATCGCCAGGCGCAGGGCCGGCTTGCCGAAGCGGTCGACGGAGACGCCCACCAGACGGCCCGGCATATCCCGCTTGAACGCATCCTTGGTGGAGAAGTAAGCCGCGTGCGGTCCACCGAAGCCCAGTGGCACGCCAAAGCGTTGCGCGCTGCCGATGGCCACATCGGCGCCGAATTCGCCCGGTGGCGCCAGCAGGGTCAGGGCCAGCAGGTCCGCGGCCACGGCCACCAGGGCGTTGGCGGCGTGGAATCGCTCGGTCAGTGCGCGGTAGTCGAACACGTCCCCGTTACTGGCCGGGTATTGCAGCAGGGCACCGAAGAACGCGCTGACGTCGCTCAATTCGCGCTCGTCGCCGACCACCACCTCGATGCCCAGCGGCTCGGCGCGGGTGCGCAGCACATCAAGGGTTTGCGGGTGGCTGTGGATCGAGGCAAAGAAGGCGTGACTGCCCTTGTTCTTGCTCAGGCGCTTGCAGAAGGTCATGGCTTCGGCGGCGGCGGTGGCTTCGTCCAGCAGGGAAGCGTTGGCGATCGGCAGGCCGGTGAGGTCGCTGATCAGCGTCTGGAAGTTCAGCAGCGCTTCCAGGCGGCCTTGGGAAATCTCTGGCTGATACGGGGTGTAGGCGGTGTACCAGGCCGGATTTTCCAACAGGTTGCGCAGGATCGGCGCAGGCGTGTGGCAGTTGTAGTAGCCCTGGCCGATGTAGGTCTTGAACAGTTGGTTCTTGGCCGCGATGGCCTTGATGGAAGCCAGGGCATCGGCTTCGCTCAAGCCGTCGTCCATGCCCAGCACCGAAGTGCCCTTGATGCTTTCCGGGATCACGCTGGCGCTCAGCGCTTCGAGGGAATCAAAGCCCAGGCTGGCAAGCATTTGCTGCTCGTCGTCCTGGCGCGGGCCGATGTGGCGAGCGATGAATTCGTTGGCGGTCGTCAGTTGAATGGTCATGGCGCGCTCCTCAAGCTTCCGCGTTGGCTTTGATCAGGCGATCGTACGCATCCTGATCCAACAGCTTAGCTACTGCGTCGGCATCAGCCGGTTTAAAACGGAAGAACCAGCCTTCGCCCATCGGGTCTTCGTTGACCAGTTCCGGGCTGTCGCTGAGCGTCTCGTTGACTTCCAGCACTTCACCAGTGAGGGGCATATAGACACCGCTGGCGGCCTTGACCGATTCCACGGTGGACGCTTCCGCGCCCTTGTCGTAGGCCTGTAATTCAGGCAGTTGCACGAAAACCACGTCACCCAGCGCGTTCTGCGCGAAAGCGGTGATGCCCACGGTGACGCTGCCGTCGGCTTCGGCGCGCAGCCATTCGTGATCTTCAGTGAAACGCAACTCGCTCATGGAAACTCCTCAGGGGCCAGAATCGTCTGGTGGACGGGATTGGAATAGGTAAGTCCTTAGCAAAAACGCGGCCAATGTTTTTTAGTCTTTAAAAATCAATAGGTTATTGTATTTCAGTGAGGGCAAGCTCCAGCCAGCTGTAGCGATATCGCTACAGCGGAGACGCTTAAAAAAAGCCTATGAGGATCAAAGCCTTGCGTGGCGTGCAGGCGACGGGGGTGTAGCGATATCGTTCCACTGTAGCGCTTTCAGTACAGATGGAGGTCGCTTTTGACGTCAGGACTTGGTGGGGATGCCGTACTTGCGCAAGCGATGGGCGATGGCAGTGTGGGAAGTCTGCAGGCGGCTCGCCAGTTGGCGGGTCGATGGGTAGCTGACATACAGCTTCTCCAGCAACGAACGTTCGAAATCTTCCACCGCCTGTTCCAGGCTGTCGACTTCACCGTCCCCCTGGCGCGCCACCGATGTGCCGGCGATATCCAGGTCACCGATATCCACCAGGCTGCTTTCACAGATTGCGGCGGCGCGGAAAATCACGTTTTGCAACTGCCGTACGTTGCCGGGCCAGCGGTTGCCCAGCAGCGCCGGATAGGTCCCGGGCGCCAGGCGGCAGACCGGGCGCTGGATCTGCGCGCAGGCTTGCTGCATGAAGTAGCGGGCCAGCAACAGGATGTCCTGGCCACGTTCGCGCAACGGTGGGACTTCGACGTTGAGCACGTTCAGGCGATAGAACAGGTCTTCGCGGAAGGTGCCTTCGCCGACCATCTTTTCCAGGTCGCGATGCGTGGCGCTGAGGATGCGTACATTGACCTTGATCTCACGGTCGCCGCCCACGCGACGGAAGCTGCCGTCGTTGAGAAAACGCAGCAACTTGGCCTGTAAATAGGGCGACATCTCGCCGATTTCATCGAGAAATACCGTGCCTTGGTTGGCCAGTTCCATCAGCCCTGGTTTGCCGCCGCGTTGGGCTCCGGTAAAGGCGCCGGGGGCGTAGCCGAACAGTTCGCTCTCGGCCAGGTTTTCCGGGAGTGCCGCACAGTTCAGCGCCAGGAAGGGCGAGCTGTGGCGCGCGCTGATGGCGTGACAGGCGCGGGCCACCAATTCTTTGCCGGTACCGGTTTCGCCCTGGATCAACAACGGGGCATCCAGCGCCGCGACCCGTTGCGCGCGCACCTTGAGCGTGCGAATCGCCGGGGATTCGCCCAGCAGCGCGTCAAACCCTTCGGCATGGTCGTGGTGCAGCGCCGACAGCCGCTCGCCGATGCGGTTGGGTGGATACAGAGTGAGCAGCGCGCCGGCGTCAGTAATCGGCGTGGCGTCGAGCAACAAGGTCTGGCCGTTGACATTGATCTCGCGCAGCGGCAGACGGAAACCGTGTTCCAGCAACGCGTCCAGCAGCGCGGGATCGTCAAACAGTTCGGCGAGGCTTTCTCCGGCAGGCTCGCGACCGTAGAGGGCAATCAACGCCGGGTTGGCCAACAGCACTTTGCCGGCGCTGTCCAGGGCCAACACCGGATCGGTCATGGCCGCCAGCAGGGCGTCGAGTTGCAGGTGCCGACGTTGGCCGGGAAGGATGTCCACCACCGTCACCGCTTGCACCCCGTGCACGCTGAACAGCGCGTCGCGCAGCTCTTCCAGGACCGCCGCGCTCAGGGTCGGCGCGTCGATGTAGACGTTGGGCGGGACCATTTCCACCGCATCCAGATTGAGATTGCGCCCACCGAGCAACGCCAGGACTTCCTGGGTGATGCCGACGCGGTCGATGAAGCTGACGTGGATACGCATGGACAGTTTTGATTCTGGAGTGCGGAGGGTGGGCAGTATGCCTTGTGGGAGGGGACAGGTGAAATCTGGCAGGTGATGCAGAGCACAATGTGGGAGCGGGCTTGCTCGCGAATGCGGTGTATCAGTTGATACATCAGGTGGCTGATACACCGCAATCGCGAGCAAGCCCGCTCCCACAAGGGATATACGTTGCGCTTACTCCAGGTGTTCGGGTTTGACCGGATCGCCCGGCTTCACATCCAACTGATGACGCACATCCTCAAACATCAGGTCGTACTGCTTGTGCATCGAGCCATTCAACACCGCGAGCTTCGGCATGCCGTACTTCTGTGCAATGTTCATCGCGTGCCGGGCAAAATCGAAGGCTTGGTCCTTGGGCAGGAAGAACTCTTCCTTGAGGTCCTTGCCCTGTACCGAGCCGTGCATCTTGAACAGCATCCCCTTGCCTTCCTGGGGATCCTGGCTGACTTCATAATCGATGCACAGGTTGTAGCTGTAGTCCGCCTTGTTCAGTGCATGGCGTTCAATGTGCAAGTGACCGGGTTCAAAAGTGGCCATAGGCATTTCTCCTTCAAGGCATTGGAGCAGGGTGGGCCTGAGTCCCACCCTGGGAATTTTTATAGGTAACTGATGCCGGATTTCGCCGTGCTGATCCGCGTGCCGGCGGTGCCCTGGACGATGGCTTCGATGTCCGAGAGTGAACCGATCACTGCGGTTTTGCCAGTGTGGCGGGCGAACTCGCAGGCGGCCTGGACCTTCGGGCCCATGGAGCCGGCGGCGAAGCCGAGTTTTTCCATGGCGTCGGGGTGCGCCTGGCCGATGGCTTTCTGGGTAGGCTTGCCGAAGTCGATAAAGGCCGCGCTGACATCAGTGGCGATCACCAGCAGATCGGCCTCCAATTGTTCGGCAAGCAACGCGGAACACAGGTCTTTGTCGATGACTGCTTCAATGCCCTTGAGTTTGCCGTCCTCGCCATACATCGTCGGAATCCCGCCGCCGCCGGCGCAGATCACGATGCTGTTCTTTTCCAGCAGCCACTTGATCGGACGGATCTCAAAGATGCGTTTGGGCCGCGGGCTGGCCACCACGCGGCGGTACTTATCGCCATCGGGGGCAATCGCCCAGCCTTTTTCAGCCGCCAGTTGTTCGGCTTCGGCTTTCGAATAGACCGGGCCGATAGGCTTGGTCGGGTGCTTGAAAGCCGGGTCGTTGGCGTCCACTTCCACCTGGGTCAACAAGGTGGCGAACGGTACTTCGAACTCCAGCAGGTTGCCCAGTTCCTGTTCGATGATGTAGCCGATCATGCCTTCGGTTTCGGCGCCCAGCACATCCAGCGGGTACGCTGAAACGCTGGTGTAGGCGGCCGCCTGCAACGACAGCAGGCCGACCTGCGGGCCATTGCCGTGGGCGATGACCAGTTCGTTGCCGGCGTGGATCTTGGCGATCTGTTCGGTGGCGATTCGGATATTGGCGCGTTGGTTGTCTGCCGTCATGGGTTCACCACGGCGCAGAAGGGCGTTACCGCCCAGTGCGACGACGATACGCATAATGCATTCCTTCTAAGCTCGCGGTCCGCTGTAGGAGCGAGCTTGCTCGCGAAGGAGGTCAAGGATAACGCGCTCATCCTGAACGAGCGCGGTGTCCTTGAGTTTTTCGCGAGCAAGCCCGCTCCTACAGGGGGATCGCGGTTGGGGTTAGATATCCGCGAGTGCCGAGACCAGAATGGCCTTGATGGTATGCATGCGGTTTTCCGCCTGCTCGAAGGCGATGTTGGCCGGGGACTCAAACACCTCTTCTGTCACTTCCACGCCATTGGCCAGGTGCGGATACCGCGCGGCGATGTCCTTGCCGACCTTGGTTTCGCTGTTATGGAACGCCGGCAGGCAGTGCATGAACTTCACTCGAGGGTTGCCCGAGGCTTTCATCATCTTGGCATTGACCTGATACGGCAGCAGTTGCTCGATGCGCTCGTCCCACGCCTCCACGGGCTCACCCATGGACACCCAGATATCGGTATGGATGAAGTCCACGCCCTTGACCGCCTCTGCCGGGTCTTCGGTGAGGGTGATGCGCGCGCCACTTTCCTCGGCAAAGGCCTGGCATTGCTTGATGAAGTCCTCTTGTGGCCACAGGGCTTTCGGCGCGCCGATGCGCACGTCCATGCCCAGCTTGGCGCCGATCATCAGCAGCGAGTTACCCATGTTGTAGCGCGCGTCGCCGAGGTACGCGTAGCTGATGTCATGCAGCGGCTTGTCACTGTGCTCGCGCATGGTCAGGGTATCGGCGATCATTTGGGTCGGGTGGAACTCGGCGGTCAAACCGTTGAATACGGGCACGCCGGCGAACGTGGCCAGCTCTTCGACGATTTCCTGGGCGAAGCCGCGGTACTCAATGGCATCGAACATCCGGCCGAGAACGCGGGCGGTGTCTTTCATGCTCTCCTTGTGGCCGATCTGCGACGACACCGGGTCGATGTAGGTGACGTGTGCGCCCTGATCGTGAGCCGCGACTTCGAACGCGCAGCGGGTACGGGTCGAGGTTTTTTCAAAGATCAGCGCGATGTTCTTGCCTTGCAGGTGTGGACGCTCGGTGCCGGTGTATTTGGCGCGTTTGAGGTCGCGGGACAAGTCCAGCAAGTAGTGCAGCTCGCGAGTGGTGTGGTGCATCAGCGACAGCAGGCTGCGGTTACGCATATTGAACGCCATGGTGGATCTCCTTCTGTTTAGGTTATCCCCTTGGTCGGCGCCTTATGAGCGGCGACCAAGGCCTGAAAATTAATAATCGATCGGGTCGCGAATGATCGGGCAGGTCATGCAGTGGCCGCCGCCCCGACCACGGCCCAGTTCGCCGGCACTGATGGTGATGACTTCCACGCCGGTCTTGCGCAGCAGGGTGTTGGTGTAGGTGTTGCGGTCGTAGCCGATCACTACGCCAGGCTCCAGGGCCACCACGTTGTTGCCGTCATCCCACTGCTCGCGTTCGGCGGCGAAGCTGTTGCCGCCGGTCTCCACCACGCGCAGGGTTTTCAGGTTCAGCGCGGCGGCCACGGTGTCGAGGAAACTCGCGTCTTCGCGGCGCACGTCGATACCGCCGGGTTTGCTTTCGTCAGGGCGCAGGCTGAAGGCGACGATTTGGTTGACCACTTCCGGGAAGATGGTGACCAGGTCGCGGTCGCAGAAACTGAACACGGTGTCCAGGTGCATGGCCGCGCGGGATTTTGGCAAACCCGCGACGATCACGCGTTCCACGGCTTTGTTCTTGAACAGGTTAAGCGCGAGCTGGCCGATGGCCTGGCGCGACGAACGTTCGCCCATGCCGATCAACACCACGCCGTTGCCGATCGGCATCACGTCACCGCCCTCGAGCGTGGCATTGCCGTGCTGCTGGTCGGGATCGCCGTACCAGATCTGGAAGTCGGCGTGGGTGAACTCGGGGTGGAACTTGTAGATGGCGGTGGTCAGCAGGGTTTCCTGGCGTCGCGCCGGCCAGTACATCGGGTTGAGCGTCACGCCGCCATAGATCCAGCAGGTGGTGTCGCGGGTGAACTGAGTGTTGGGCAGCGGCGGCAAAATGAAGCTGGAGTGGCCGAGGAAGTCGCGGAACATCTCGATGGTCTTGCCACCAAAGCTGTCCGGCAGGTCATCAGCCGAAACGCCACCGATCAAAAACTCGGCGACTTTGCGTGGTTCCAGGCTGCGCAGCCATGCACTCACTTCGTTGACCAGGCCCAGGCCGACACTGTCGGCGGTGATCTTGCGCTCCAGGATCCAGTCCAGAGCGTCGGGGAGGGCGACGATATCGGTCAGCAGGTTGTGCATCTCCAGCACATCGATATTGCGCTCGCGCATTTTGGTCACGAAATCGAAATGGTCGCGCTTGGCCTGGGCAACCCAGAGCACATCATCGAACAGCAGCTCGTCGCAGTTATTGGGGGTCAGCCGCTGATGGGCCAAGCCTGGGGAACACACCATGACTTTGCGCAGTTTGCCGGCTTCGGAATGTACGCCGTACTTAACTTTTTCGGTGGTCATTACAGATCCTCCAGTGAACGAGAGTTATAGAGTCAGAAAGCCGTCGTAGAGCCCATAGGCCGCCACCAGGGCGCCCATGACCACTGCGGCGAAAATCAGCTTCTCGACGGGGGTGAAAATCGGTTTGCCCAGCTCATGCTTGGCCTTGGCAAACAGGATCGCGCCGGGGGCGTAGAGCAGGGCGGACAGCAGCAGGTATTTAGTGCCGCCGGCGTACAGCAGCCAGATCGCGTAGATCAGCGCGATGCCACCGATGAGCAAGTCTTTCTTGCGCTCCGCCAGCGCGGTTTCGTAGGTCTCGCCGCGTACTGCCAGCAGCAGTGCGTAAGCCGCCGACCACAGGTAGGGCACCAGGATCATCGAGGTGGCGAGGTAGATCAGCGACAGGTAGGTGCTGGCGGAAAACAGGGTGATCACCAGGAAAATCTGCACCATCGCGTTGGTCAGCCACAGGGCGTTGACCGGCACATGATTGGCGTTTTCCCTGCGCAGGAATTCCGGCATGGTGTGGTCCTTGGCGGCGGCGAACATGATTTCCGCGCACAGCAGCACCCACGACAGCAACGCACCCAGCAGCGAGATGATCAAGCCGACGCTGATCAGCACCGCCCCCCAGTGACCAACCACATGCTCCAGCACGGCGGCCATCGACGGATTCTGCAGCTTGGCAAGCTCCGGCTGGGTCATGATCCCCAGGGACAACACGTTCACCAGCATCAGGAACAACAGCACGGTAATGAAACCAATGACTGTGGCCTTGCCGACGTCGGAACGTTTTTCAGCACGCGAGGAGAAAATGCTCGCGCCTTCGATGCCGATAAACACCCAGACGGTGACCAGCATCATGTTGCGTACCTGGTTCATCACGCTGCCCAGGTCCGGATTTTTCAGGCCCCAGATGTCGGCGGTGAAAATCTCCAGTTTGAACGCAAAGATCGCGATCAGGACAAACAGAACCAGCGGTACGACCTTGGCAACGGTGGTGACCAGGTTGATGAACGCGGCTTCCTTGATCCCGCGCAGTACCAGAAAGTGCACGGCCCACAACAGCAGCGAGGCACCGATCACCGCCGCCGGGGTGTTGCCTTCGCCGAAGATCGGGAAGAAGTAGCCCAAGGTACTGAACAACAGCACGAAGTAGCCGACGTTGCCTAACCAGGCGCTGATCCAGTAACCCCAGGCTGAAGAAAAGCCCATGTAGTCGCCAAAACCGGCCTTGGCGTAGGCATACACGCCGCCGTCCAGATCCGGTTTGCGATTGGCCAGGGTCTGGAACACGAACGCCAGGGTCAACATGCCAACGGCGGTAATCACCCAACCGATGAGTACCGCGCCCACATCGGCACTCGCCGCCATGTTTTGTGGTAGGGAGAAGATCCCGCCGCCAATCATCGAACCCACGACAAGTGCTACTAGAGCGCCTAATCGAAGTTTTCCGGGAGAATCAGACATCGCATGACTCCATTGCAGGAGAGAGAGGCCATAGAGTAAATCCGTGTGCTATTCAACTACCTGACTCAGATCACTTTATTGGCACATTCCATTGTGAATTAATAACTTGCGGTTAAAGAGCGAGTATCGGGAAACGCTTGGAAAAGCTTATTGCAGAGCCTTGTACCGATGCCGTCAGATCGATTTACTGAATGTTTGGAGAATTGACGCTAGTCCGCTTTCCACAAGATGCAACTTTTTTCATGTGCGCGTTGCCAATGACATCGCAGGAAAACCGGAAGTTGCATATTTAAATTTTAAATTTGTCTAAACTCCGCTAAGTGAAATGCCATTCAGTTATGAGACAGAGCGTTTTATTCGCGACGACTGATAAATCCCGGGTATTTTCTATAAGTTGGCGCACACGCAACGTTGCTAATTAAATTACTGTCATTAATCGCAGGAGTTCCGATGTCGCAACCGACTCAAAAGCTTCGACTGGGTGCTCTGGTCGCCTTGGTCGTGGGATCGATGATTGGTGGCGGGATCTTCTCCTTGCCGCAAAACATGGCCGCTCGGGCGGAGGTCGGTGCGGTGTTGATCGGCTGGGCAATCACCGCCGTCGGTATGCTGACCCTGGCGTTTGTGTTCCAGACCCTGGCCAATCGCAAACCGGACCTTGATTCTGGCGTGTACGCCTATGCCAAGGCGGGGTTCGGCGATTACATGGGTTTTTCCTCGGCCTGGGGCTACTGGATCAGCGCCTGGATGGGCAACGTCGGTTATTTTGTGCTGCTGTTCAGCACGCTGGGCTATTTCTTCCCGGTGTTCGGCCAGGGCAATACGCCGGTGGCCATCGGGTGCGCCTCGTTGCTGCTGTGGGCCGTGCATTTTCTGGTGATGCGCGGGATCAAGGAGGCGGCGTTTATCAACCAGGTCACTACCGTGGCCAAGATCGTGCCGCTGCTGATGTTCATCGTCATCGCTGCCGTGGCCTTCAAGGCCGAGGTATTCACCCGCGATATCTGGGGCTTGGGCAACCCGGATTTTGGTGGGGTGATGGACCAGGTACGCAACATGATGTTGGTCACGGTGTTCGTCTTCATCGGTATCGAGGGTGCGAGTGTTTATTCGGCGCGGGCGCAAAAGCGCGCGGATGTCGGGCGGGCCACGCTGATCGGTTTTCTCGGGGTGTTGGCGCTGCTGGTACTGGTCAACGTGCTGTCGTTGGGGATCATGAGCCAGCCGGAGTTGGCCACTCTGCAAAATCCGTCCCTGGCCGGGGTCCTGGAACATATTGTCGGGCCGTGGGGAGCGTTGCTGATCAGCATCGGCCTGGCGGTGTCGCTGCTCGGCGCGCTGTTGTCCTGGGCGTTGCTCTGCGCCGAAATTCTCTACGCCACGGCCCACGACAAGACCATGCCGGCGTTTCTGAAAAAGGCCAACGCCAACCATGTGCCGGTCAATGCGTTGTGGCTGACCAATGCGATGATCCAGGTTTTCCTGGTCATTACGCTGTTTTCGGCGAGCACCTACACCACACTGATCTATCTGGCCTCATCGATGATTCTGGTGCCGTATTTATGGTCGGCGGCTTATGCGGTGCTGCTCTGCGGACGTGGTGAAACCTACGAAAACGCCCATGGCGAGCGGCTCAAGGACTTGTTGATAGGCGTAATCGCGCTCGCTTATGCGGTTTGGCTGCTTTACGCCGGTGGCTTGAAGTACTTGCTGCTGTCGGCCTTGCTGTACGCGCCGGGCGTGCTGCTGTTTGCCCAGGCCAAGCGCGAGCAAGGCCAACCGTTGTTTACCGCGCTGGAAAAAGGCATTTTCAGCTGCGTGATCGCCGGGGCGTGCCTGGCGGCGTACGGGCTGTACAGCGGGGTATTGAGCTGGTGAAATTGCAGTTGGGCGACGGGCCAGCTTATGACTGAACGCGGTCACCACTGCGGTCGGTGTGAACCCAGTTCGCCCGCTGGCAAATCCCACTGCAGCGGCGTGCCGGTCATGGTTACCGGTGCCAGCAGGCGGTGGGCGGGGCCCCAGGCGGTCTGCTCCACCAGCACGCCCTGGTCGGCCGGGTCCTCCGCGCGCAGCGTCGGTTGTTCCACACCCTGTCCGGCCTCCAGCAACAGCTTCGCGGTGCGCGCCAGTGACAGCCGCGCTGAACCGCCACGTCCGCTTTTCAAGCGTTCGGCCAGTGCTCTCAGCGCACTGGCGGCCATCAGGTAGCCGGTGGCGTGGTCCAGCGCCTGCACTGGCAATGGCAGCGGTTTATCGGTGCGCTTCCATTGCATGCCCGCTTGGGCAATGCCGCTGCTCATCTGCACCAGGCTGTCGAAGCCCCGGCGATTGCGCCACGGACCACTCCAGCCGTAGGCATTCAGACTGATGTCAATCAGGCCGGGAGCGATCTGCTGTAATCGGCTCGCGTCGTAACCCAGTTGCTCCAGGGCATTGGCGCGATAGCCGTGGAGCAGGAGGTCGGTGTTCTTGAGCAAGTCTTCGAAGGTCTTGCGGTCGTCTGGATGTTTAAGGTCCAGGCGGGCGCAGCGTTTGCCCAGGGTCATTTCCGGCACCACGCCCGGTTCGTTCCAGTCGGGAGCATCGATGCGCAGCACATTGGCGCCAAGGCCGGCGAGGAAACGACTGGCCACGGGGCCGGCCAATACGCGGGTCAGGTCCAGCACGTTGATTGCGGCCAAAGGCCGTGCCACGGAACCCTGCCAGGGCTGTTCACGGAGGGCATCAAAGGTTTGCCGCGCAATCAACGGTTCCTGGTTGACCGCCCGTCCTTGCGGATGAGTCTGCCAGTCTTGCCATGTACGCATCTGCGCCGCACAGCCACCGACATCGATGATCGCCTGTTCCAGCTCGGCGGCGTTCCATTGGGCAACCTGGTGCGCCATGGCTTCACGATCAGCGACGGCGCCGAGCACCTGTTCGGCGGCGGCGCGATGATGCGGCGCGTTGGTGTGCAGGCGAATCCAGCCATCGGCGCTGGCGTAGTCGCCGGCGATCGGGTCCCACAGTGGCGGCGGCGTCCAGCCAAGCGGACGCAGCGAACTGGAGAACCAGAATGAGGCCAGGCGTCGATCCACCGAGACGCTGGGTAAACGTCCGGTTTCCTGATGCAGCAGTTGGGCAACCGCCTGGCCCGCCGCCCCGATACTGGCGCTGGCCAGTTCGGTAACGGCAAACGTCGATGGCAGGGCGCCGGCCTCGGTAGTGGTCAGCGGGGCGCTTGGCAAATCGAGTGCAACTTGGATGGGAGTGAGCAGATCGGTCATCAGAGGCCCTCCGTCAGAGAAGGACCATCATAGAAGATCTTCAGGGTTGTACTGCAACCCCCGGCTCCAGCGGCAGATCCAGGGTAGCGATAAAGCCGCCATCGATGTGGTTGGCCAGAATCAGATTACCGCCGTGGCGCTCCGCCGCTCGTCGTGCGATGGCCAGGCCGAGACCATGACCTTGGGTGGTTTGCCCGGGCGCGCGGTAAAACGGTTCGCCCAATTGACTCAGGTGCGTGGCGTCGACGCCCGGACCGTGGTCGCGCACGCTGATCACGATGCGTTCGCCCTGGCGTTGGGCGTGGAGTTCAATCGGTTGGTCGGGTGGGTTGAAACGCTGGGCATTGCGCAGCAGGTTGTCCAGCGCCCGCTCGAGCATGTGCGGCCAGCCCTTGAGTGCCAGCGCCGGCTCGCTGTGAAGCTGTATAACCTGGTCCGGAGCGCCGAGCCGGGCGTCTTTTTGCAGGGTCTTGAGCAGCAGGTGCAGGTCAACGTCTTCGGCGCTGGCGTTGTCGGCGTCAACCCGCGCGAGCACTAGAATTTCGCTGATCAAGGCCTCCAGGCGATCACATTCAAGGGTCAAACGCGGCCAGAGTTTTTCCCGCGCCTCGGGCGTGGCACGTTCCGCCAAGGCCAAGGCGATACGCAAGCGCGCCAGGGGCGAGCGCAGTTCGTGGGAGACATCCCGCAGCAACTGGCGCTGGCTGCCGATCAGGCTTTGCAGGCGAGCGCCCATGCGGTTGAAGTCGGTGGCCAGGACTCCGAATTCGTCGCGCCGGTTAGCCAGGCGCGCCAAGCTGTTTTGCTGATAAGTGGCTTGGCCAAGGTCGTGGACCGCGCCGCGCAAACGGCTGAGAGGGCGGGTGATGGAGAGTGTCACCAACAAGCTGAACAAGGTCAGCACCACCAAGGCAATGGCCAGGGCGCTCAGCGGCCAGAGCAGGCTGCTACGGTGCCAGGCATCCAGCTCCGGGTGCGCAATGCGATAGATCAGCAAGTAGGTTTCACCGGTTTTTTCACTGGTGTACTCAGCCGTCAGGCGCCGCCAGGGCAGGCTCCGGTCATGGCTGTCGCCCCGTCGGGCCTCGAGTGCGGCGGCCCGGCGCGGGAAGGTGCCGCGCACCACCGGATCACCGCTTTCGTTAAGCACCTGCACATCGACGTGGTATTGGCGTTTGCGTTGGCGCAGCAAATCCTGCGCGGCCTCTTCACCTTGGGTTTCGTACCGCTGCGTCCACTCTTCGGCCAGGTTTTTCAGGCCAGGATGGCGGCTGAGGATCCAGGCGTCCTGATTGAGCATGTGCCCCAGCAGGATCGACAACCCGGCAACCAGGGCGATGGCCAGCCAGAAGCTGGCAAGGATGCGCCAGAAAAGTGAACGCACGGAAAACCCTCAAACAGGAAAAGCCCGGCGGCTCGGGCCGCTGGGCTGGGAGATAGCTAATGCATTATTGCGCTTTTTGCGCCTTCCAGGCCTGGAATTCCTGCCATTCGGCCCGACGCTCGGCGCGTTTCTTGGCGATCTCGTCGAATTTCTTCTGTTGATCGGGTTTGAGCAGGGCGCGAATGTCGGTGTGGGTTTTCTGCTTGGCGGCGGCCATTTCGTCTTTCATAGCCTTCTGCTCGGCGGCCGGCAGTTTGTCCAGGTACTTCTTGACCAGTTGCTGGCGAGTTTCACGTTGTTCGCCCATCAACTTGCCGATCTGCTGGCGCTGTTCGCGGCTCAGGTCCAGTTGGCCGAAGGGGCCGCCTTTGCCGCGCATGCCGTGTTCACCCGCGTGGCCCGGGCCACCCATCATATGGCCTTCAGGGCCGCCCATGGGGCCAGGGCCTTCCGGCATGGCCATGGCAACAGTCGGCAGGGCTGCAGCGAACATTAGAGCGATCAGGGTCTTGCGCATGGTGTTTCTCCTTGTCTCGATTCCGGTGAGTCCGGATGTGAGTAGATTAAGGAGGTCAAGGTCAGCCGCCGTCAGCGCAGCGTAAAGTTTTGGTAAGGGAGGGGAGCAGCGGCAAGTTGCACGCTTCAAGTTTCAAGCTACAAGCCGGTAGCTCCAACTTGCCGCTTGCAGCTTGAGCCTTGCAGCTGCTTCAAAGACAGTAGTAATAACCGCGGCTGCGCAGCGCCATGATGCGCGGGCGGCCGTCGGGGTGCGGGCCGATCTTTTTGCGCAGGTTGCTGACGTGCATGTCCAGGCTGCGGTCGTACAGGGTCAGCTTGCGGCCCAGGGCAATCTGCGCCAGTTCCTGTTTGTCCAGCGGCTCGCCCGGTTGGCGCAGCAAGGCTTCCAGCAGGCGACTTTCGGAGAGCGTGAGGGTCAGTTCCCGGGTATCGATAGTGACAACGCCGCGCACCGGGCTGAAGCACAGGTCGCCCTGCTCCAGCTGGGTCGAGACGGCGGTCGGGTGGCTACGGCGCAATACGGCCCGCAAACGCGCAGTCAGTTCGCGAGGGTCGCACGGCTTGGCCAGGTAATCGTCAGCCCCCAGTTCCAGGCCGAGAATCCGGTCCAGCGGTTCGCCACGGGCCGATAGCATCAGCACCGGCAATTCCGGGTGATCACCACGCAATTGCTTGAGCAATTCCAGGCCGCTGCCGTCGGGCAGCATCACGTCCAGTACCACGGCCGCCGGAGCGGCGTCGGCCAGGGCCTTGCGGGCGCTTATGCCGTCATGGCAGGCGCGCACCTGGAAACCTTCCTGGTGCAACCAACTGGTCAGCAGCTCGCAGAGCTCCTGGTCATCATCTATCAGTAACAGCTCGCTCATGACTTACTCAATTTAGCCATTGTCGACGGCGCCGATGCCCGCCACTGGCAAAGATACCGCACAGCAGGGCGATCAGCGCCACACCTGCGCCTATCACAAACCATTGTTGTTGATCAGTGAGCCAGCCCGGCAAGACGCGGTTCTGAGTCTGCTTGAGCTGCAGGGCCAGACGTTGGTTTTCCTGGCGCAGCCTGCTCACCTGGGTACTTTCGCGGGTCGCTTCGGCACTTTGCAACTGTTTGCTCAATTCCGCACGCAGCCGTTCGCTTTCTTTCAAGCGTTGCTGCAGCTCGGTGATCTGGGCGCCATCGCTCAAGGACAGGGGCGTGGAGCTGCCGGTGCTTGAGGCTTCTTCAGCGTGGGCCGTAGCCCCGATTGTTAACACTGCCAACAGACACAACTGACTTAAGCGCATCGGAACTCCTGATTCCACACGAATATTCAGAATGTTGTCGGCAGGTTACCGAGAATATTGAGCGATTAGGCGTGCGCCCGGCCGGATAGGTTCAGCGCCAGCCGGATCAGGGCAAGACTTGTTTGAACGGTTTGATCACGACATCGGCATAGACACCTGCCGCCACATACGGGTCTGCCTTGGCCCAGGCCTGGGCATCCGCCAAGGACGCAAACTCGGCGACGATCAGGCTGCCAGTGAAACCGGCCTCTCCCGGATCATTGCTGTCGACGGCCGGGTGCGGTCCCGCAAGCACCACGCGTCCTTCGGTTTGCAGCGCCTTGAGCCGGTCCACGTGAGCCGGGCGTGCGGCGAGGCGTTTTTCCAAAGAGTTGGCGACGTCGGTGGCAATGATGGCGTAGAGCATGTCAGTCCTCGGTTTTTGGCGTGGTTGCGTCGGTGTCATGCAGGTGGCGCGACAGGTAGATGCCCTGGGCAACCAGGAAGACCACGGTCATGCCCAGGCTGCCGAAGACCTTGAAGTCGACCCAGTAGTCCTGAAAGGTAAAGGCTACGAACAGATTGGCCGCGCCGCAGAACAGGAAAAACGCGATCCAGGCGATATTCAGGCGAGTCCACACGGGCTCCGGCAGTGTCAGCGCATGGCCCATGATCCGCTTGATCAGCAGGCGATCACCGATGAAGTGGCTGCCGATGAAGGCCAGGGCGAACAGCCAGTTGACCACCGGCGCTTTCCATTTGAGGAAGGTTTCGCTGTGGAACGCCAAGGTCAGGCTGCCAAAGACCAGGCAGGCGATCAGGGTCAGCCATTGGCTTTTTTCCAGCTTGCGCTGGGAGATGAAGATCGCACCGTAGACCACCAGGGAGCTGATGATCAGCATCGCCGTGGCACTGTAGATACCGCCGAACGACAGCTCATGGCCGCCAATATCGATGATCCGTGGGTCGAGTTTGTAAACGATGAAAAACAGCAACAGCGGGATGAAGTCGATGAATTGTTTCACAGTAAGAGCCAGAAGCTGGATGTGGCGGCATAATACCAAACATCCTTGGTAGCGAAAGCGCCAGCTGACTTGAGGTTACACACTTCCGTGAATGTTGATCTGCACTGCCACAGCACGGCCTCCGACGGCGCCCTGGCGCCAGCGGTTCTGGTTGCGCGTGCCTATGAAAAAGGCGTGCGAGTCTTGGCGTTGACCGATCACGACACCCTTGAAGGCCTGGAAGAGGCACGCATTGCCGCCACCGGACTGGGCATGCAACTGGTCAATGGCGTTGAGTTGTCCTGCACCTGGGGCGGCGCAACCATTCATGTCCTCGGCTACGGCTTCGACGTCCAGGCCCCGCCGCTGGTGGAGGCCATTGCCACATTGCACGATGGCCGCTGGCTGCGGTCCGAGGAAATAAGCCGCAAGCTGGCCCTCAAGGGCATGCCCGGCGCGCTCGAGGGCGCGCGGGCGGTTCAGCAGGAACTGGGTGACAGCGGCAACGCCCCGGCGCGCCCGCATTTCGCGGACTGGATGGTGCGTGCCGGGCATGTGAAGGATCGGGCCGAAGCGTTTCGTAAATGGCTGGGTGCCGGCAAGTTGGGGGACGTCAAGTTGCACTGGCCGACCTTGGAGGACACCGTCGCTACCTTGCGAGCGTCGGGTGCCTGGGTCAGCCTGGCGCATCCGTGGCATTACGATTTCACCCGCAGCAAGCGTCGCAAGCTGATTGGCGACTATATTGAAGCGGGCGGCCACGCGATTGAAGTGGTCAACGGGCATCAACCTGCCGAACAGGTCGGCAGCCTGTCGATATTGGCCCGCGAATTTGGTCTGCTGGTGACCGCCGGCAGTGATTTTCATGGCCCGGGCGGCTGGTCCGAGATCGGCGAGTATCGCCCGGTCCCGGAAGATCTGCCGCTCTTGTCGGGGCGATTCAAGCATGACCCCATTACTTCCAGCGTTTGAACAGGTAGAAAACGTGAGTCAATTTTTCCAGATTCATCCGGAAAACCCGCAGGCGCGCCTGATCAAACAGGCGGTGGAAATCATTCGCGCCGGTGGTGTGGTGATCTATCCCACGGACTCCTCCTACGCTATCGGTTGTCAGATCGGTGACAAAAATGCGGTGGAGCGCGTAAGGCGTCTGCGAGCTTTGGACAAGAACCATAACTTCGCGTTGATCTGCAGCGATCTGTCGCAGTTGGGCCTGTTCGCCAAGGTCGATACCGGCACTTTCCGTCTGCTCAAGGCCCACACGCCGGGACCTTACACCTTTATCCTGAACGCCACCCGCGAAGTGCCGCGCCTGCTGCTGCACCCCAAGAAACGTACCATTGGTCTGCGCGTGCCGGAGCATCCCATCGCCTTGGCGTTGCTGGCTGAGTTGGGTGAACCGCTGATGAGCGTGTCGCTGATCATGCCCGGTGACGCCGAGCCACTCGAAGATCCCTACGAGATGCGCCAGTTGCTGGAAAAACAGGTGGACCTGATCATCGACGGCGGTTTCGGCGGCGGCAAAGCCTCCACCGTGATCAACCTGGCCGATGGCGAGCCGGAAGTGGTGCGGGTCGGTTGCGGTGATCCGGCACCGTTCATGGTTGAGGCCTGAATGTCGGTGGTGGAAACCGTCGACAGCCAGGCGGGCGCCCAGCAGGAGCTGCCATTCGCCATGGTCTATGGCCAGGCGGTCATGGAAATGCCGTTGGACTTGTACATTCCGCCGGACGCCCTGGAGGTCTTTCTCGAAGCGTTCGAAGGCCCGTTGGACTTGCTGCTGTATCTGATCCGCAAGCAGAACATCAACATCCTCGACATCCCGGTGGCCGAAATCACCCGCCAGTACATGGGCTATGTCGAATTGATGCAAACGGTGCGTCTGGAACTGGCCGCCGAATATCTGGTAATGGCCGCCATGCTGGCGGAGATCAAGTCGCGGATGCTGTTGCCGCGCTCCGAGACTGTCGAGGCTGAAGAAGACGATCCCCGCGCTGAACTGATCCGCCGCTTGCAGGAATACGAGCGTTTCAAGGCTGCCGCCGAAGGTATCGACGGCTTGAGCCGGGTCGGCCGAGATGTGGTGGTGCCCAAACTCGACGCGCCCGAAGCGCGTGCGCGTAAATTGTTGCCGGACGTGAGTCTGGAGGAATTGCTGATGTCCATGGCCGAAGTGCTGCGCCGTGGCGACATGTTTGAAAGCCACCAGGTCAGTCGCGAAGCCTTATCCACTCGCGAGCGCATGAGCGATGTGCTGGAACGTCTCAAAGGCGGCGGTTTTGTGCCGTTTGTCGAGCTGTTCACGGCCGAGGAAGGCCGTCTTGGCGTGGTGGTGACGTTTATGGCAATCCTTGAGTTGGTCAAGGAGTCCTTGGTCGAGCTGGTGCAGAATGAGCCTTTCGCGGCTATCCACGTGCGGGCGCGAGCCGAATAAAGAGCTGAATCGATGAATCTGACTGAACCCCGCGAACTGGCTCCGTTGTTGGAAGCTTTCCTCTTGGCCTCGGGTAAACCGCAATCGCTGGAGCGCTTGTACGAACTGTTCGAAGAGGCCGAGCGTCCGGAACCCGCGGTGTTCAAGAAAGCGCTGGAAACCCTGCGCAAATCCTGCGAAGGCCGGGCCTTTGAGTTGAGAGAAGTTGCCTCGGGCTATCGCCTGCAAATCCGCGAGAAGTTTTCGCCGTGGGTGGGCCGTTTGTGGGAAGAGCGCCCGCAACGCTATTCACGGGCGATGCTGGAAACCATGGCATTGATCGCCTATCGCCAGCCCATTACCCGCGGCGAAATCGAAGACGTGCGGGGCGTGGCGGTCAACAGTCATATCGTCAAGACGCTGCTTGAACGTGAATGGATCCGCATCGTCGGCTACCGCGATGTGCCCGGAAAGCCGGCGATGTTCGCGACTACCAAGGTGTTTCTCGATCACTTCAACCTGAAAAACCTCGACGATCTGCCGCCATTGGCCGAACTGCGGGAGATCGAGGCCGAACCGGTCCTGGATTTCGACGATGTGCCGGTGCCGCCGGGCCTTCAGGCGTTGGCCGACGCCAGCGCCGAGCCGGAAGAACCCAAGGACGAAACCAGCTTCCACACCTTGTTGCTGGAACTGGATGATATGGAGCAGGGGATCAAGACTGACTTTGATGACGTGTTGCGTGATGGGGTGGCCGAACCCGACGCGCAGACGCACGTCGAGACGCTGCCAACGGTCCCGGAAGCCGAACCCGAGGAAGATAGTCTCGGCGTGGCGCAGGCCCGCGAGAAACTCCTGGCCGCCGTCGCGGCCCTCGAACAGGCGCCGTTGAGCGACGAGGAAGACGAAGCGCGGGCGCTGGCCGAAGCCATCGAAAACGAACGCCGTCAGTTCGACGACTGACACAAGCCAGAATGTGGGAGCGGGCTTGCTCGCGATGGCGGTGGTTCAGTCACCGAATGCCTCGACTGATTCACCGCCATCGCGAGCAAGCCCGCTCCCACATTTGATTATCGTCGCCTGGGAGAATGCCTATGAGTTCCACCAAGGATCCGTGTATCAGCATCTGTCGATTCAGCGACGATATCTGTGTCGGCTGCGGCCGCAGCAAGCGTGAGATCCGCGCCTGGAAGAAGCTCGACAAGATCGACAAGCGTGCCGTGCTCGCCGAAGCCCAGTTGCGGTTGATCGCGCTGGGCGCCACCGGTCGGCGGAAAAGCAAATGAGCAGGCACTTATCGACTACTCTCTGATGCGCTACGTGCGTCATGCGCGTATGATTCGCGACCCTTTGGCGATACGTTCGCCCAAGACCCAGCGTTGAACACTCTTCAGGCCACGCCTGAATCGACACACCGGGAGGTGCTTAAGATGAATGAGCAAGACCAGAACGACACCCAGGAAATCGGCCCGGCAGGCGAAAAACTGCAGAAAGTCCTCGCCCGTATCGGCGTCGGCTCGCGCCGTGACGTAGAAGCCTGGATCACCCAGAAGCGCATCAAGGTCAACGGCGTCGAAGCCACCTTGGGGCAGCGCGTCGACTTGCATGATGCGATCACCATTGATGGCAAGGTCATCAAGCGTGAAGAGGCCGCCGAATCGGTGCGCCGCGTGATCATGTACAACAAGCCGGACGGCGAGATCTGCACCCGTGACGACCCGGAAGGGCGTCCAACCGTATTCGACAAGATGCCGCGCCCGAAAGAGGGGCGCTGGATCAACATCGGCCGTCTCGATATCAACACCACCGGTTTGCTGATGTTCACCACTGACGGTGAGCTGGCCAATCGCCTGATGCACCCGTCCTACGAAATGGACCGCGAATACGCGGTGCGTGTGCGTGGCGAAGTCGACGACGAGATGATCGAGCGTCTCAAGGCCGGTGTTGTGCTGGAAGATGGTCCGGCGCGCTTCACCGACATCAAGCAGGCGCCCGGCGGCGAAGGTTTCAACCATTGGTACCACTGCGTGGTGATGGAAGGCCGTAACCGTGAAGTGCGTCGCCTGTGGGAATCCCAGGGCCTGGTGGTCAGCCGCCTGAAGCGCGTGCGTTTTGGTCCGGTGTTTCTTAACTCCGACCTGCCGATGGGCCGCTGGCGCGAAATGAGCCAGTACGAAGTTGACATTCTGAGTGCTGAAGTTGGCCTGACGCCTGTGGCCATGCCGCAGATGAACGCCAAGAGCAAAGACAAGCTGGAGCGTATGCAGCGCAAATCGTCGCGTCCGGTGGCCCGTACTGAACGCGTGGCGCGCACCGTGCGCCCGGCGTTGAATGCACCGGCTTCCGGTGGCCGCATCTCCCGCGAACCGCAGCTGGAAGGTGAGCGTCGTCCATCGGCGCCCGCGCGTCAGGACGGCGAACGTGCGCCACGCACGCCACGCCCTGCGGGTCGTGGCGAGGCGCCAGGCGCGGGTCGCGGCAACCGTGGCGAATCTGGCCGTGGCGCACCGGCGTCGGATCGTCCGGCTGATAGTGCGAATACCAAGCGCCCAGCCAAGCCCGCGCCGAAAAAGCGCCCAGGCCTGAAGTTGGTGGACGACGAGCCATCGGGCAAGCGCCGAGGCGCGCCAGCCGGTTCGGGTCAGCGTCCGGGCTTTGGTCGCAAGAAGCCTTAAGGGCAGCCGCAAGTTTTAAGCTGCGAGCCACAAGAAAAGCGCCGACTCTCATGGGTCGGCGTTTTTTTTGCAGCGGACAGCAGTGTTTCAGCACCTGTACGTTCGTCCGATACCCTTGCGGGCTGCTGGCTGTTGGCAGGTTTTTTTGCCTGGCTGTAACGCAAAGCTGACGATTACTGCCTGGGATCACTCGGTCAATCTGCTGTCGTGTGTAGTGTAAAAGTTACCTGACAGCAGGTGGGCGAGTGTGTCCGCGCTCGGTCCGAACCGGTCGAGCGGTGTACAATGCGCCGCGTTTTACTGTGACCCCCTTGCGTATCCACGCAATAGGCCAACCTTCAAGGCTATCCGCCTTGTTAACTCCGCCCGGCCAAAAGCCGGACGGGTTCGATTTCGTCACAGATAAAAACAAACAGGTGACGCATGACCGTTAGAAAAACGCTGAACTCCTGGTGCCTGCGCTGGGGTTTGATCGGCGCTGCTTGAGTCGACTGACAAAGCAGCAACGTGCAATGAACATCATCAAACCTTGCGTGAGACCCTTTTCATGAGTGGACCCCATTCGCATTCAGGTGAACTGAAGCGCGGCCTTAAAAATCGTCATATTCAATTGATCGCCCTCGGTGGCGCAATCGGTACCGGCTTGTTCCTGGGCTCGGCGGGGGTGCTGAAGTCAGCTGGCCCGTCAATGATCCTGGGGTACGCCATTTGCGGTTTCATTGCGTTCATGATCATGCGCCAATTGGGCGAAATGATCGTGGAAGAGCCGGTGGCTGGCTCCTTCAGCCACTTTGCCCATAAGTATTGGGGCGGTTTCGCGGGTTTCCTGTCGGGCTGGAACTGCTGGATCCTGTACATTCTGGTGGGCATGTCGGAGCTGACGGCCGTCGGCAAGTACGTGCATTACTGGTGGCCGGAGATTCCGACCTGGGTCTCGGCCGCGGCGTTTTTCGTGCTGATCAACGTGATTAACCTGACCAACGTCAAAGTGTTCGGCGAGGCTGAATTCTGGTTTGCGATCATCAAGGTCGTGGCCATCGTCGGCATGATTGCCCTGGGCAGTTACCTGCTGGTCAGCGGCAGCGGCGGGCCCCAGGCCTCGGTGAGCAACCTGTGGGAGCATGGCGGGTTCTTCCCCCACGGCGTCGGCGGTCTGGTGATGGCCATGGCGTTCATCATGTTTTCGTTCGGTGGCCTGGAAATGCTTGGCTTTACCGCCGCGGAAGCGGACCAGCCACGTACTGTTATCCCCAAGGCCATCAACCAGGTGATCTACCGGATCCTGATCTTCTACATCGGCGCCCTGGTGGTGTTGCTCTCGCTGATACCTTGGGACAGCCTGCTGGTAACCTTGAACGCATCCGGCGATGCTTACAGCGGCAGCCCGTTTGTCCAGGTGTTCTCGATGCTGGGCAGCAACACCGCCGCGCACATCCTCAACTTCGTGGTGTTGACGGCGGCCCTGTCGGTGTACAACAGCGGGACGTACTGCACCAGCCGCATGTTGCTGGGCATGGCCGAACAAGGCGATGCGCCGGCGGCGTTGGCGAAGATCGACAAGCGTGGCGTGCCGGTGCGGTCGATCCTGGCATCGGCGGCGATCACGGTGGTGGCGGTGCTGATGAACTACCTGATTCCGCAGCACGCGCTGGAACTGCTGATGTCCCTGGTCGTGGCCACGTTGGTGATCAACTGGGCGATGATCAGTTTTTCCCACTTCAAGTTCCGCCAGCACATGAACCGTACCGGCCAGGTGTCGTTGTTCAAGGCGTTGTGGTATCCCTATGGCAACTATGTTTGCCTGGCATTCGTGGTGTTTATCCTGGGCGTCATGCTGATGATTCCGGGCATTCAGGTGTCGGTGTATGCGATCCCGGTGTGGCTGGTGTTCATGGGGGTGTGCTACTACTTCAAGAACAAGCGCAAGGCTTCCGCCTATACCCGCGTGCAGAGCCCGGCGGTAAAGTAATTCGCTGCCGCTGAAGAAAAACCCGGACATGTTCCTAATGCTATTCAGTTAAGAAAGTCGCGTGCCGAACACCCGCTTGTGGCAAGCCCCCTCGCCACGGGAGAGTTTCAGCCTTAACTGAACGGCATTGCGGACATGTTCCGGGTTTTTTTGGTCTGCCAGAAGACGTTATGCGGATCTGGCGTCGGTTGTTACAGCTTGCACCGTGGGACAGGGAACCGGGTGGCGAAGTGAACCACATAGGATGGCTGGCGTTGTCAGCCGATTTTTCCTATCTGATAGCTTGGGAGTTGAGTTATGCGTGTTCCTGTTGGCGCGTTGAATCCGTCTGGTCTGTTAAACGGTGCTGATTCCTTGTCAGACACGCGTGCCCAGTGCAAAAGCCTCGAAACCGAGAAGGCGCAAGAAATACCGCATACAGGCGTGTCCGTTGCCGGGAAAAATTACTCTCCGGCCGAGGCGAGCGCGCTGGTAAGGGCCTTCGTCAAAGACACCCTGCAAAATTCAAACTATGAAAATAAAGAGAACCTGGAGCGGCGGGCGAAGAATTTTTTTAAGCACATCGAGTCCGAAATGGCTATTTGCCTGGGCGTTGAAAAGGACTTGCAACGTGACGACTCCCCGGTCTCGCAACTGTCTTCGCATATGGTACATCTGGTTCGCGGTTTGTGGATGAATGCCCAAAGTGACCGGGCTTTTCGCGAGCAACTGCATAAAGAACTGTTGGCTCCCAGCAACGACCCCGATCGCGTTTTACTGACGGGTGAGGGCAAAGGTGGGCTGTACCTGGGAATGAAGCACCTGCACGCCATGTTGGTCAACGGCGAGCAAGGCCCGTTGACCCGTGAAGACGCGCAGCAGGGGGCCGAAATGGCGTTTGGCATAAAAGCCATGGCCGAGGCGATGAGCAGTCAGGATTCGATGCTTGCGGGGCTCGAGGCCTACACCGCCAAACATCGAGTCGGCTCCAACCGTGTCGTCGATGGGGTGAAGACCCACCATTTCACCAGTCCCCACGGCACGGACCTGCGTAACGACCTGGGCACGCAAATTCGCGACCAGTCGGGCGTGCCGGTCATGCTGGGAACCTCGGGTGGTGCTTCGGATGTGGCTTCCACGCTGCGGCATGCCGCCGAGTCGCAACAGCAATCCATGTGGCCAGGCGCAATGAGCGAGAACCAGGGGCGGGAAGCCATGATGGGATTGGTGTTTCACCTGATGCGCCATCAGGTGACAGACAATGCCCAGGCGTTTTACGACAAGATGAGACGTGACTTGCATGGCCTGCCTTCCAAGAAGGTCGAGCCGACGCTGATTTTCTCCCACTCGTTCCCTGAAGTGGTGACCGGTGTGGAGATGACCCTGAACAACGAAAAGCCAACCGAGCGTGACGCGATGATCAGGTCGACACAGCTTGCCAAAGTGCTGCTGGACAAGGCCTTTGCCGATAGAGATGCCTGACAGTCCTGGATAAGTAACGCCCATGGCAAGCCGGTACATGGCAGTGATGCATTCGCGTATCCTGAGTGACCCCCTCGAATCGCGGACCTTGCTTTCCATGCTGGTGATTTCCAACAACGTGCATCTGCCCGACGCCGAGATCGAGTTGACCGCCATCCGTGCCCAAGGCGCCGGTGGCCAGAACGTCAACAAGGTCTCCAGTGCCGTGCATCTGCGTTTCGACATCCCGGCCTCGTCCCTGCCGCCGTTCTACAAGGAACGATTGCTGGCGCTGCGCGACAGTCGTATCACCAGCGAAGGGGTGCTGGTACTCAAGGCCCAGCAATATCGGACCCAGGAGCAGAATCGCGCCGATGCCCTGGAACGCTTGGTGGAGTTGATCCTCAGCGCGACCAAGGTGGAGAAAAAACGCCGCCCCACCAAACCGACCCTGGGCTCGAAAAAGCGACGCCTGGAATCGAAGACCAAGCGCGGCAGTATCAAGGCCGGGCGTGGCAAGGTGGATTTCTAGCCTGCGTTGCGTTCTTCGCGGTATTTGGGGGCCTGTCGATATAAATACAGGCTGAGCAGCAGCCCGGCGAAGGCAGCGAGCGCGGCGAACAGAAAGATCGAGGCAAAGCCGAAACCCGCTGCAATCGCTCCTGCCAGCGGCCCGGTGATGCCCAGCGACAGGTCGACAAACAGCGAATATGCGCCCACCGCCGCCCCCCGGCTGGAGGCTGGCACCAGGTTGACCGCTTCCACGCCAAGCGCGGGAAACACCAGGGAAAAACCGAGCCCGCTCAACGCTGCGCCGGCCAGTGCCCATTCGGCGTTCGGCGCCAGCCACAGCAACAACAGGCCCAGGCTTTCCACCGCCAGGCAGGCGATCGCCACGCGAAAGCCACCTATCCGGTTGATCAGGTTGCCAAACAGCAGGCGTGCGCCGATAAAGCTCGCCCCGAACAGGCTCAGGCACAGTACGGCGTTGTCCCAATGCTGGGTGGCGTAATACAGAGTGATAAAGGTCGCGATGGTGCCAAAGCCAATGGAGCCCAGCGCCAACCCGCAGCCGTGGGGCAGAACGCGGCCCAGCACATGCATGAACGGCAAGCGTTCGCCTGCGACCACTGGCGCCGCGCGTTTCGGCCAGGCCAGCAGCAACCCCAGCAGCGCCAGCAAAATAATGCTCAGGCCCATGCTCCACAGCCCCAGTCGATTGACCAGCCACACCCCCAACGGTGCGCCAATGGCCAGGGCGCCGTAGCTGGCGATGCCATTCCAGGAGATGACTTTGGCGGTGTGCGTCGCGCCGACCCGCCCGATGCCCCAGCCGATCGAGCCTGAACCTACCAGGCTTTCGGCGCTGCCCAACACCAGGCGGCCGATCAACAGGCTGGTCAGGCTCAGGACGGGCAGGTGTGTCAGCCAGGTCGAGAGCAACATGAATACGCCGCTCAAGCCGCAGCCTGCCAAGCCGTACATCACCGCGCGCTTGCTGCCCCGGTTATCGATGATACGTCCGGCGTAAGGCCGGCTCAGCAGGGTGGCGAGGTATTGCACGCTGATCACCAGCCCGGCGACGACCGCGCCAAATCCCAGCTCGCTGTGGACGTAGCCCGGCAGTACGGCCAAGGGAATGCCGATATTCAAGTAACCGATAAAGGTGAACAAAACGATGGAAACGACTTGCAGCGTGACCGCCATGGGGCGCTGGGTTTCTGGCATGGGAAGAGATCCACTGTCGCGGCAAAAAAAAGATAGCCTGCTTATGATACCGGTGCTTTGGCTCACGTAGGGCGGCAAAACACAAAACTCTGGATCAGTGGTGTCAGGGGAAGGACGAGACACCGACGCTTATCGAGCCGCTGCGCCACGCATGAGCCAGGAAGGCGATCAGCTATCGGCGGGGTTGAGCAGGCGGGTCGTTACCAGGGCGGCCAGGGCATTTTCCTGGGTGCCGAAGCGCTTGAGCAGCAACGCTTGTTTTTCAGGGCTGAGGCGACTCCACACGTCGACCATTTGCATGGCCGCGCCGAGCAAGGCGTCGTCAGGGTCGGGCTGGGGGCGATCGGTCATGTTGCGAATCTCTGCTACGGGTATTTCAGGCAGTGTGGAAAGCGCGCAATGTCACGCTTTCCACACGGTCTGGGTATTGCGTCAGTCTTGGCTTTCGCTGTCGACAGGTGCTGCTTCTTTGGGCTCGGCCTTGTCGCTGCCGGCCTGTTGCGGGGTTGGCTGCTCGGTCTCGTGCAGGCTTGGGAAGGGGAGATTAGGGATCTCGTGCATCGTCGTCGCTCCTCGCAAGGTCTGTTGATGAATTGCAGGTATTCCACGCTTTTAACAAAGCCCGGGCAGCATACAGCACTGTAAATGACAAAAAGACTTTTATTCCCCGAATGGATAAACCTTGATGGCCGAGAAGCAAGGGACATAACGTCACACTGCGGCGCTCTGCTCATCGGCGTGGCTTTTATTGTTTTGACGTGAAGGGCTCAAAACGGCACTTTGCCTAGAATCATGTCGCGATACATGACGAAATCTCCCAGCAGGCTGTAGAACGGATGCTGAAAAGTCGCCGGACGATTTTTTTCAAAAAAGAAATGCCCGGCCCACGCAAAGCTGTAGCCAGCCAGCGGCAGTGCGAGCAATAGCCACCAGGCACCTTTGCCGACGGCCAAGGCGAAAATGAAAATTACCAGGCTGGTGCCGATAAAGTGCAGGCGTCGGCAGGTGCTGTTGCCGTGTTCGCTCAGGTAATACGGATAGAACTCAGCGAAGCTATTGAATTTTCTTACATTTTCCATGATAGCCGGCCCTCTGTTGTTGTTCCATCGAATCGGTGTTCGGTGGGGAGCTTATTTGAGTCTAGAGTCATCAGCTCTAACGGCCAGTGACAATAGATGCCACTTTAGTATCCTTTGATGCCTGGCTGCGGTTTCGGCCTTCCCTTTATAGAACGCAAGCCAAGAAAACGTCATGAGCGAACGAACGACTTCTGCAAGCTGGGCGATGGGGATAGTCAGGGCGCTGGAGATGGAGGGCCTGGATTGCCGAGCCTTGTTCAAGCAGATCGGCCTGGATTACGCGGCCCTGAATGACCCGGACGCGCGCTTCCCCCAGGATTCGATGACCCGGCTCTGGCAGCGGGCGGTGGAGTTGTCGGGCAACCCGGCGATTGGCCTGAACATGGGTAAGGTGGCGCGCCCGGCGTCCTTTCATGTGGTGGGCTATGCCTTGATGTCCAGTCGTACGCTCGCCGAGGGGTTTATGCGTCTGGTCCGTTATCAGCGAATCATCGCCGAAAGCGCCGAATTGAGCTTTCGCCTGTTACCCGAAGGCTATGCGTTGATCCTGACCGTGCATGGTGACCATCTGCCACCCACCCGGCAAAGCGCCGAGGCCTCTCTGGCCAGCGCGTTGGCGTTGTGCGGCTGGTTGACCGGTCGCACCCTGCAACCGCACAAAGTGCTGGTGCAGGGCGACCAGCCGGCGGACCTGGAGCCCTACAGGCAAGCCTTCCATGCACCGTTGGTGTTCAACGCGCCCTATGACGCGCTGATTTTCGAGCATGCGGATATGGAAGCACCATTGCCGACGGCAAATGAGGCGATGGCGTTGCTGCATGATCGTTTTGCCGGAGAGTACCTGGCGCGCTTTTCTGAGAGTCGGGTCACCCACAAGGCGCGTCAGGTGCTGTGTCGACTGTTGCCCCAGGGCGAGCCCAAGCGCGAGGTGGTGGCGCAGACGCTGCACTTGTCCCAACGCACCTTGCAGCGGCGTCTGCACGAGGAGGGCACCAGCTTCCAGACCTTGCTCGATGACACACGCCGCGAATTGGCCGAGCAATACCTGGCGCAGCCGAGCATGACGCTGCTGGAAATTGCCTACTTGCTGGGGTTCGCCGACCCGAGCAATTTTTTCCGCGCGTTCCGTCGCTGGTTCGATGCCACGCCCGGTGTGTACCGGGCGCGGATGCTCAAGGGCGCGGCTCTCAGTGACGCCAGAATGCCGGGATACACAACACGAACACCGTAATGATCTCCAGACGTCCCAGCAGCATGCCAAGCGACAGAATCCACTTGGCCGCGTCCGGCAATGTGGCGAAGTTGCCGGCCGGGCCAATGGTTTCGCCCAGGCCGGGACCGACGCCGGAGACGGTACTGGCGGCGCCGGTCAAGGCGGTCATCCAGTCAAGGCCGAGCAGCGACAGCGCCAGGGCAATCACGCAGATGGTAATGGCGAAGAAGAACGAAAAGGTCAGGATCGAGCGGACGATTTCTTCATCCAGGCGATGACCGTTGTACTTCTGCTTGATCACCGCCCGCGGGTGAATCAGTTGATTCAAGTTAGCCTTGAGCAGGATGTAGGCGACCTGGAAGCGAAATATCTTGATCCCGCCTGCGGTGGAACCCGAGCAACCGCCGATAAAGCCCAGGTAGAAAAACAGCATCAGTGAGAAGTTGCCCCACATGCTGTAGTCCCCGAGCGCAAAGCCGGTGGTGGTCACAATGGACGTGACGTTCAGCGCGACATGACGCAAGGCTTCGAGCCAATGCAGGTTGGTGGTCCACCAATACCAACTGCCGAGTACCAGCCAGGTGACCAGCAGCAGGGCGAGCAGGCCTTGTACCTGTTGGTCCTTGATCAGTGCCTTGCGATTGCCACGCAAGGTGGCGACATACAGGGCAAATGGCAAACTGCCCAGAATCATCACCACCACGGCCACCCAGTGCACCGCCGGCTGGTTCCAGTGGGCCAGGGATTGGTCCGAGGTGGAGAACCCACCGGTGGAAATCGCCGACATGGCGTGGTTGATCGCATCGAACAAGCCCATGCCGGCCCACCAGAATGCCAGGCTGCCGAAGATGGTAATGCCGACATACGCCGCCACGATCAGCCGCGCCACCATATGGGAGCGGGGCATGACTTTCTCCGAGCGGTCCGAGGATTCGGTCTGGAACAGGCGCATGCCACCGATCCGCAGCAGCGGCAGAATTGCCACCGCCATGGCGATAAAGCCGATGCCGCCGAGCCAGTGCAGCAGTGAGCGCCAGATCAGAATACCCGGTGACATGGTGTCCAGGCCGCTGAGCACGGTGGCGCCGGTGGCCGTGATGCCGGACATGCTTTCGAAGAACGAGTCGGTGTAGCTGATGTGCTGGGTCAGCAGGAATGGCAGCGCGGCGAAGATGCACACCACCACCCAACTGCTGACCGTCAGCAGGTACATGTCCCTGGGGCGCAGGTGTACATGTTCCGGGCGGCCGGGGATTACCAGGGCCACGCCGGCGACAAAGGTGATCATGCTTGCCCAGAGAAAGGACGGCAGGTCGCTGGTGCGTTCGAAAAACACCAGGGTCGCCATCGGTACCACCATGGCGATCGCGAGGGTGATCAGGAAGATGCCGATGATGAAACCAATGATCCGTAAGGTCGGCAGCGCCATGAAGTCCGCTCGGGTGACAGGAAGAGGCGCCATTCTACCTGCGGTACAGGTCTTGTAAACCGGGGGCTGTAAAGGCTCTACGGTGGAAATGTGGAACGGGCTTGTGTGGGAGCGGGCTTGCTCGCGATTGCAGTGGGTGAGGCCCGGATGTATTGGCGGGCCCAGCGTAATCGCGAGCAAGCCCACTCCCACAGGGTTTTGCGGTATGTGTGCGACTGCAAATGATCGCTATAAAAAAGGCGACCCGAAGGCCGCCTCATTGACTCACTCGAACCGCGCTGATCAGAAATCGTGTTCAGCGTTGTCCGGGTTCAGGTCGCCGATCCCCAGCTTGCCGGCCACCTGTTCGATGGCGCCGGTCTGCTTGACCAGCGAAGCAATGGCGTCGCGCACGATCTGGTTGCCCGCTTCGTTGCCGGCGGCGATCAGTTGATCGTAGTGCTCGCCCTTGTCGGCGTGGTCAACCATGACCTGGATCTTGGCTTCGGTGGCAGCCAGGTCAGCCTTGAGGGCTGCGTCGGCGGCCGGATCGACCTTGGCTACCAGGGACGACAGGCTGGCGCCGGTCATCTTGGTGCCATCAACGCGGGTGTATTCGCCCAGGTACACGTTGCGGATGCCTTTGGCGTCGTAGAACTGCGAGTTATGCGTGTTATCGCTGAAGCAGTCGTGCTCGTCTTCTGGCGAGTTGGCTTCCAGGGATACTTTCATGCGCTCGCCCGCCAGTTCGCCCAGGGACAGGCTGCCCATGCCGAACAGCATCTTGCGCAGGCCGTCGGTGGCAGGTTCTGCTTCCAGCGTGGCGCGGTAGTTGTCTGCGACGTCGGGTTTCCAGTTGCCGACCATTTCTTCCAGGTCGCTGACCAGCAGTTGGGTCACGGCGTTCAAGTAGGCACGGCGACGCTCGTTATGGCCACCGGTGGCGCCTTCACCTTGCAGGTAGTCCGAAGCCGGACGGTTACCGGCGCCAGGGCCTGTACCGTTCAGGTCCTGGCCCCAGAGCAGGAATTCGATGGCATGGTAGCCAGTGGCGACGTTGGCTTCGGAACCGCCCAGCTCATTGAGGCTGGCGAGTTTTTCAGCAGTGATTTCCTTGACGTCGATTTTGTCTTCGCCGACCTGGATTTCGGTGTTGGCGATGATGTTGGCGGTGGCGCCCGGGTTGCCGAGTGCATGGGCGTAGGATTTGTCGACATAGTCGATCAGGCCTTCGTCCAGCGGCCAGGCATTCACCTGGCCTTCCCAGTCATCGATGATGGTGTTGCCGAAGCGGAACACTTCGCTCTGCAGGTAAGGCACGCGGGACGCGATCCAGGCGGTACGGGCGGCCTTCAGCGTCTCGTCGTTGGGGTTGGCGAGGAACGTGTCGATAGCGGTCTGCAGGGTTTTCGCGGTGTCCAGGGAATCGCTGTAGACAGCGAACACCATGTCTGCGTAATGCGCGACGACCGCCTTGGCGGCGGCCTCGTCGACCTGGCCAGCGGGAGCGGCGGCAGCTGGAGTGCTGGCAGCGGGCGTAGGTGCCTGAGGAGCGGCGGCCTTGTCCTTGCCCTCGCCGCAACCGGCGAGAGAAATGGCGATGGCCAGCAGACTGGCGGTGGCCAGGGGCATACGAATCATGGCGAACATCCTGCTTCGGTAGATGACTGGGGCGCACCGTGGCGCGCAAAACTGCAACATAATGCGAAAGATTTGCATTTTCTGTAAAGGGTTGGCGCGGTAAAAATTTAACATTAGGATGCCGACCGCCCAAGACCGCGCCTCGGGTGGCCATCATCGTGCTACAGAATCGCGGCGTTATTGCGTGCGGATTGCTTCAGGTACGCCGCCAACTCGCGCGCCGGCAGCGGTTTGCTGTAGTGATAGCCCTGGCCTTCATGGCAACCTTCGGCGATGACATAGGCTTCCTGCTCGACGGTTTCCACGCCTTCGGCGATCACCTGCATCCCCAGGCTTTTGCCCAGTTGGATGATCGCACGCACGATGCTCGCATCGTCGTCGTCCTCCAGCAGGTCCTGGACGAAGCTCTTGTCGATCTTGATCTTGTCCAGGGGCAGGCTTTTCAGGTAGCTGAGGGAGGAATACCCGGTACCGAAGTCATCGATAGCGATCAGCGCACCGGAACGCCGCAGGCTCAGCAGGTGCTGGGCGGCGGTACTGATGTCTTCCATCAGACCGGTTTCAGTGACCTCCAGCTCGAGGCTGCCGGGCGGCAGGCGATAAATCTGCAGCAGATTGTTGACCACCCGTGGCAGCTCGGCGTGGTGCAGTTGCACCGTGGACAGGTTGACGGCCATCCGCAGCGCGGGGAACCCCAGGTCATGCCATTCGCGCAGTTGCCGGCAGGCCTGGTCCAGTACCCATTCGCCAATCTTGATAATCGTGCCGTTCTGTTCAGCCAAGGGAATGAACAGGTCCGGCGGCACCAGGCCGTGTTCCGGATGTTGCCAGCGCAGCAGCGCCTCGACGCCGACCACGTGGTGGTCGCGGTAACTGATCTGCGGTTGATACACCAAGTGCAGTTGATCGCGGTTCAAGGCCTCGCGCAGGTCTTTCTCCAGTTCGCGGCGACGGCGCATTTCACTGTCGACGCTGGCGATATAGAACTGGTAGCGACTGCGCGAGCGGCTCTTGGCCAGCGTCATGGTTTGCTCGGCTTTTTGCAGCAGCTTCTCGGTGCTGTCGCCGTCTTCCGGGAACAAGGTAATGCCAATGGTGGCCCGCAGGCGGATTTGCTGGTGATCGAGGGCGAATTCGGCGTCCAGGTCATCAAGGATGCTCTGGGCCAGTTCGGCCGCCTCGTAGGGCTGTTCGATGTCGGGCTGGACCAGGGCGAACTGGTCGCCTCCCAGGCGGGCGAGGGCTCCGAGGCGGCCACTGTGAGCGCGCAGGCGGTCGGCCAGGGCCAGCAATAACTGATCGCCCGCCTGGTAGGTGAACTGCTCGTTGACGCTTTTGAAGTCGTCCAGGCCGACGCATAACACCGCGACCCGACGTTGCCGGCGACCGGCATCAATGAGGATCTTGTCCAACTGCTCCTGGAGTTTCTGGCGATTCGGCAGCCCGGTCAGAAAGTCATACTGAGCCATGCGCAGCAGGCTGTTTTCGGCTTCGTGACGCAGGTGGGTGTTGCGCTCGATGGAGGCCAGCAACTGGTTGGCGGTGTTGATCCAATGTCCCAGCTCGTTGTTTTCGTGTCCTTTGAGCAGCGGAATCTTGTGTTCGCTCGGGCGGTCGGGGTTGATCGAACTCAGGTGCCCGATGATCCGCGACAGCGGCTTGGTCAGCAGCCAGTGATAGACCAGGTACAACACCAGGCCCATGGCCAGGGCGCGCAATACGCCGGAGATGAAGATGATCACCGAGCTGACAATGAAGCTGTTGCCGTAAATGGCGGTGTCGAGGGTGATGCTCAGGTCGCCGTAATATTCGCTGTACGGCCCACGCCCCACCAGCGGTGTGGTGAAGGTGCGTTGCTGGCCGAGGATCAGGTCGGTGAGCCAGCGGCTGGAAGAGTGCTGCAGGGCGCGGCTCTTTTCGGCGAGCATCGGTTCGTTGGGATGACCGATGGAAGCCATGCGCACGGATTCATCTTGGAAGAGGCCTTCAATCACCTGCATGCCCATCTCACGATCCAGGCTGTAGACCGCCTGAGTGGATGGGTCGCGAAACATGTCGAGGATGCGCTGGGCATCCCCAGCCACCGCCTGACGGGTTTTATAGGCGTCAAAGACAATCTGGGCCGCACTCAGTACCACCCCGACTATGAGTGCCGAAAGCAGCACAACCCGGAGCAACTTCACCGACAAGCTGTTTTTGAGTTCCAGCTTCAAAGGGTCATTCCTTGTTCCATTCGGGTAGCCTCAAGATGCCATGAGTATTGGCAATCCCGTGATGGCAGTCAAAGGGACATTATCGGTGTTGATAATTTGCTGTCATGGAGGGATGCACTTCGGTGTGGCCGAGTCGATAGTGGTGCGGGGCGGGAAGCAGCGTCGACTTGGTGTTTTCGCCTGCTGAATCGCGCTGGCGGCGAATTCAGTCGCTCTCCACTATTCACTCCGCAGGGTGGTTCCGCTTGTGCCATGAGGCGCGCGGCCGTTGCTTGAATCCCGCGTCGCGGTGTTTTTTGCCGAATTGCGCCCATGAAAAAGCCCGGCAAGGGCCGGGCTTTTTCTACTGCAAGGCGTGCTTAAGCAGTGAAGGTCTTGCCTTCGAATTGCTCGGCAACGAACTTCCAGTTGACCAGGTTCCAGAACGCTTCCACATACTTTGGACGCACGTTGCGATAGTCGATGTAGTAGGCGTGCTCCCAGACGTCGCAGGTCAGCAGCGGGGTGTCGCCGCTGGTCAGCGGGTTGCCGGCGCCGATGGTGCTGGCCAGGGCCAGGGAACCGTCAGCTTTTTTCACCAGCCAGCCCCAACCGGAACCGAAGGTCCCGACCGAAGTCTTGGTGAACTCTTCCTTGAACTTGTCGAACGAACCGAACGCGGCGTTGATGGCTTCCGCCAGTGCGCCGGTCGGTTGACCACCGGCGTTTGGCGCCAGGCAGTTCCAGTAGAAGGTGTGGTTCCAGACCTGAGCGGCGTTGTTGAAGATGCCGCCCGAAGAGGATTTGACGATCTCTTCCAGGGACTTGCCTTCGAACTCGGTGCCTGGCACCAGGTTGTTCAGGTTCACGACATAGGTGTTGTGGTGCTTGTCGTGGTGATATTCCAAGGTTTCCTTGGAGATGTGCGGCTGCAGGGCATCGTGTGCGTACGGCAGCGGCGGCAATTCGAAAGCCATGATAATTCTCCTAATCAGGTCAGTTGCGGTGAGCGCAAGGCCGATCACGGGCGGCCAAACATGCGCCGGGGAGTTTGTACTCTTTGCGGCGCAGGGGCTGGATCATAGCACCGGGGGTGCGGCAAAACCACGCAACAACTGTGTGGGAAAGAGGTTCCAGAGTCTTTTGCCGGTTCTTCAAATAAGTTCAGGGATGCGTATTAATTGGTAAGCCACGGAGAACATCATCACCGCCACCAGCAAATCCAGCAGACGCCAGGTCGCCGGGCGCGCCAGCCACGGTGCGAGCCAGGCGGCGCCGAGGGCCAGCGTGGAGAACCACAGGAATGAAGCACTGGCGGCGCCTGCGACATAGGCGCCTGGCTCGGTTTGCTGGGCGCCCAGGGAACCGATCAACAACACCGTGTCCAGGTACACATGGGGATTGAGCAGGGTAACGGCCAGCGCGCTGAGCATCACCGCGCGCAGCGACCGCACATTTTGCCCCTCGCCTTGCCCCAGGCTTTGCCGCGAGCAGGCGCGGCGCAGCGCCAGGGCGCCATACCACAACAGGAAGGCTGCGCCGCCCCAGCGCGCAATCGCCAGCAACAGCGGGTTGTGCGCCAGCACGGTTGCCAGGCCGAACACCCCGGCGGCCACCAGCAATGCATCACATACCACGCACAACGCCGCCACGGGCAGGTGGTGTTCGCGACGCAGACTCTGGGCCAGGACAAACGCGTTTTGCGTGCCGATAGCCATGATCAGTCCAAGGGCCACCAGCAAGCCGTTTACATAACTCTGCCACATGAAATTTACTCTACCTGTCGATCAATACTGGCGATTGTCGCGGTTGAAGCTGTATAAGAAAAACAAATATTGCTGATCGCTCATTAGGAAAACTGATGTTTGACTATAAGTTGCTTTCTGCCCTGGCGGCGGTGGTGGAGCAGGCCGGTTTCGAACGCGGCGCCCAGGTACTCGGCGTGTCGCAATCGGCGATCTCCCAACGCATCAAATTGCTCGAGGCACGAATCGGTCAGCCAGTGTTGGTGCGCGCGACACCGCCGACGCCGACGGAAATCGGCCGGCGGCTGCTTAACCATGTGCAACAGGTACGGTTGCTTGAGCGCGATCTGCAAAGCCAGGTCCCGGCCCTGGATGAGGAGGGCGTGCCCGAACGTCTGCGCATCGCCTTGAACGCCGACAGCCTGGCGACGTGGTGGGCGCAGGCGGTGAGTGACTTTTGCGCTGATCAGCACTTGTTGCTGGACCTGGTGGTGGAAGACCAGACTGTGGGCCTCAAGCGCATGCGGGCTGGCGAAGTGGCCGCCTGCGTATGCGCCAGCGAGCGGCCTGTCGCCGGGGCCCGGAGCTTGCTGCTCGGCGCCATGCGCTACCGTGCGCTGGCCAGCCCGGGGTTTATCGCCCGCCACTTTCCGCACGGAGTGCAAGCGGATCAAGTGGCGCGTACACCCGCGCTGGTGTTTGGTCCCGATGACTTTTTGCAACACCGCTATTTGGCATCGCTGGGCGTCGATGGAGGTTTTCAGCACCATTTATGCCCGTCGTCCGAAGGTTTTATCCGTTTGACGGAAGCCGGGTTGGGCTGGGGGCTGGTGCCGGAACTCCAGGTCCGCGACCAACTCCAGGCGGGCATTCTGGTTGAGCTGTTGCCAGATAAACCCATCGATGTGCCGTTGTACTGGCATCATTGGCGCAGTGGCGGGCAATTGCTCGGTTTGTTGACCGAACACCTGGCGCGGGCAACCGGCCAGTTGTTGGTGCCGTTCTAGCCGTCTCGAGCGTCAAGCTCCAGGCTGCAAGCTAAAGAGGCGGCAGATTGTTTTTAACTTGCAGCTTGAGGCCTGACGCTCAAGGCTGCACCCGTAGGAGGCTGCATGAAAATTCTGGTCACCGGCGCAAGCGGCTTCATCGGCGGGCGCTTTGCGCGTTTTGCCCTGGAGCAAGGCCTGGATGTGCGGGTCAACGGGCGGCGGGCAGAAGGGGTCGAGCACCTGGTACGGCGCGGCGCCGAGTTTATTCAGGGGGATCTGAATGATCCGGACCTGGTGCGCAACCTCTGCCGCGACGTTGACGCCGTGGTGCATTGTGCCGGCGCCGTGGGGTTATGGGGGCGTTACCAGGACTTTCACCAAGGCAATGTGCTGGTGACAGAGAACGTCGTCGAAGCCTGTCTCAAACAACGTGTCGGGCGCCTGGTGCATCTGTCGTCGCCGTCGATCTATTTTGATGGGCGTGACCACCTTGGATTGACCGAGGAGCAAGTCCCCAAGCGCTTCAGGCATCCTTATGCCGCGACTAAGTACCTGGCCGAGCAAAAGGTCTTCGGTGCCCAGGAGTTTGGTTTGGAGGTGCTGGCCCTGCGCCCGCGTTTTGTCACGGGTGCCGGTGACATGAGCATCTTTCCGCGCTTGTTGAACATGCAGCGCAAGAATCGTCTGGCAATTGTCGGCGACGGTTTGAACAAGGTCGATTTCACCAGCATCCACAACCTCAACGAGGCATTGCTCAGCAGTTTGCTGGCCACCGGTTCCGCGTTGGGCAAGGCTTACAACATCAGTAACGGCGCGCCGGTGCCGGTGTGGGATGTAGTCAACTACGTCATGCGGCACATGCAGATGCCTGAGGTCAGGCGTTACCGCTCCTACGGTTTGTCCTACAGTGTCGCAGCGCTCAACGAAGCCTTCTGCGCCCTCTGGCCGGGGCGCCCGGAGCCGTCGCTGTCACGGTTGGGGATGCAGGTGATGAACAAGGACTTTACCCTCGATATCAGCCGTGCCCGGCATTATCTCGACTATCAGCCCACGGTCAGCCTGTGGGCGGCCCTCGATGAATTTTGCCATTGGTGGAAGGCCCAGGACCCGGGCAATCGATAGAATCGGCGGGCGGAACCGGTTTTTCCGTGTTCGGATCAATCACCGCGACAGGCAAGGGGTTTATACTCGCGCCGCTTGGCTTTTCATGTGGCTACCTCAGGATTTAAGGTTGATTCATGCGTAACGATGCTAACGACGACTTCGACACAGTGCCGAGCCTTCGCGCCGACCTTGGCGACGATGACTTTGTGCCGACCTCCGCAACCTCCGTGCGCTCGCGCCCGGCGCCGGTGGTCAAGGCCAAGGGCGCCAGCACCGGGCCTTTGTGGGCCTTGGTGGGCGCGCTGCTGTTTGCTTTCGCCGGCCTGGCCTGGTGGAGTTTCCAGCAGATTTCCCTGATGGGGCAGCAATTGGTGGCGACTCAGGAAAGCTTCGCCCGTATCAGCGAGGAAGCCGCTGGGCGTTTGCAGGCTATTTCCGGCAAGGTGGTGGCCAGTGAGGCCAGCGTCAATACCGGCAGTGAAGCGTTGAAAATGCAGATCAAGCAGTTGCAGGCCCAATTGCTTGAGCAAGGCAAACAGCAGGTGGGCGTGGCGGGCCAGGCTTCGGACCTGGACAAGCGCCTGGCACAAATGAGTGCCAGCACCACGGAACTGGCGACCGTCAATACGCAGTTGCAAGCGCAGGTCCAGGCACTCACCAGTGAATTGGCGACGCTCAAGGCCGCACAGGCCGAAGCGGCCAAGCTGGATGCCGAGGTCAAGGGCCTGGCAACCGACGTGGCGGCCTTGAAGAAGCAAGGCAATCCGGCGTCGGCCATCGCCCGTCTGGAGCAGGATCTGTTGGTGGTCAAGAGCGAGCTGGACAATCGCGCCGCCAGCGAAGGGCCGACCAATAAGGAATTTGATGTGTTCCGGATCCAGACCACGCGCAACATCACCACCTTGCAGACGCAGATGCAGACCTTGCAGCGCAAGCTTGGCGCGCAGGTGGGAGCCACACCGCCCGCGCAATGATCGCGCCGCTGCAATGCGGGAAATGTCACCGCTCGGTGACATTTCCCTTGCCCTTCGTTACGTGTGCCGCCCTGGCCCTTGTTTAGACTCCCGTCATCCCACAAAAACAAAAAGGGCCGACCATGACCATGCAACCACTGCCTGCCAGCAGTTGGCTGAACGCACCTGCCCATCACACTTGGCTTGCCGCCGAAGGGCAGCGCCTGTTGATGTTCGCCAAGTCCGCCAGGCTGCCAGACGGTTTCGGCAATCTGGATGAACAAGGCCGCCTCCCAGCCGATGCCTGTGCCGAAACCATGAACACCGCCCGCATGACCCACAGTTTTGCCATGGCCCATGCCATGGGGTTGCCAGGCTATGCCGAGTTGGTCGAGCACGGCGTGGCGGCACTCGGCGGTCCGTTGCGTGATAGCGAGCACGGTGGTTGGTTCGCCGTGGCCCAGGCCCGCGACGGCAACAGCGGCAAGGCGGCGTACCTGCACGCCTTTGTGGCCCTGGCCGCGAGTTCGGCGGTGGTGGCCGGCGCGCCCGGTGCGCAGACGCTGTTGAATGACGCGATCCACATCATCGAGCAGTTCTTCTGGAGCGAGGAGGAGGGCGTGATGCTCGAGTCCTTCGCGCGAGACTGGACTGGCGAAGAGGCTTATCGCGGGGCCAACAGCAACATGCACGCCACCGAAGCCTTTCTCGCCCTGGCTGATGTCACGGGGGATACCCGCTGGCTGGAACGTGCGCTGCGCATTGTGGAACGCCTGATCCACAGCCATGCGGCAGGCAATCAGTTCATGGTGATCGAGCATTTCGACCGTCAATGGCAGCCGCTGCCGGGTTACAACGAGGACAACCGCGCCGATGGCTTTCGTCCTTATGGCATCACCCCCGGCCATGGTTTCGAGTGGGCGCGGCTGTTGCTGCACCTGGAAGCCGCGCGCCTGCACGCCGGACTGGCGACACCGCAATGGCTGCTGAGCGATGCCAAGGGCTTGTTCGCCAGCGCTTGTGAATACGCCTGGGCCGTGGATGGCGCCCCCGGCATCGTCTACACCCTGGATTGGCATCAGCGCCCGGTGGTACGCGAGCGTCTGCACTGGACTCATGCCGAGGCCAGCGCCGCTGCCCAGGCCCTGCTCAAGCGCACCGGCGAGCGGCATTACGAAACCTGGTACCGGCGTTTCTGGGAGTTTTGCGAGACCCATTTTATCGACCGCATCCACGGCAGTTGGCACCACGAGCTCAGCGCGCAGAACCAGCCCAGCAGCAAAATCTGGGGTGGCAAGCCGGACCTGTACCACGCCTGGCAAGCGGTGGTCCTGCCCGGGCTGCCCTTGGCACCGAGCATGACCAGCGCCCTGGCTGCAGGTGCTTATGTCACCACCTGGTGACATTTGCCCGTCCCTTTGTTACCTGTCAGTCAAAGATCCCTGTTTAAAATCCCGTGCAGCGCAAGCTCTAGACTTGCATGCATAACAACAAAAAAGGTACTCAGATGAACGCGATTAATCGCCTCGCCGTTGCTATTTCCATTGCCTCGTTGTTTCCCCTCAGTGCTGTTGCCGCCGACTCGAAAGGGACGGTTGAAGTTGTGCATTGGTGGACCTCGGGCGGTGAGAAAGCGGCAGTAGATGTCCTGAAGGCCCAAGTTGAGAAAGACGGCTTCACCTGGAAAGACGGTGCCGTCGCAGGTGGCGGTGGCGCCACCGCCATGACCGTGCTGAAAAGCCGCGCGGTCGCCGGCAACCCGCCCGGCGTTGCCCAGATCAAAGGTCCCGACATCCAGGAATGGGCATCCATCGGACTGCTCGACACCGAAGTGCTGAAGGACGTAGCCAAAGCCGAGAAGTGGGACAGCCTGCTCGACAAGAAAGTCTCCGATACCGTGAAGTACGAGGGTGATTACGTCGCCGTGCCGGTGAACATTCACCGCGTCAACTGGCTGTGGATCAACCCTGAGGTCTTCAAGAAAGCCGGTATCGAGAAGAACCCGACCACCCTCGAAGAATTCTACGCAGCCGCCGACAAGCTCAAGGCCGCGGGTTTCATTCCGTTGGCCCACGGTGGCCAGCCGTGGCAGGACAGCACCGTGTTTGAAGCGGTCGTGCTCTCGGTCATGGGCGTGGACGGCTACAAGAAAGCCCTTGTGGACCTGGACAATGCCACCCTGACCGGTCCGGAAATGGTCAAGGCGCTGACCGAACTGAAGAAAGTCGCGACCTATATGGACCCCGACGGCAAGGGCCAGGACTGGAACCTGGAAGCGGCCAAGGTCATCAACGGCAAGGCCGGCATGCAAATCATGGGTGACTGGGCCAAGAGCGAGTGGACCGCGGCCAAGAAAATCGCGGGCAAGGACTACCAGTGCGTAGCCTTCCCGGGCACCGATAAAGCCTTCACCTACAACATCGACTCCCTGGCGGTGTTCAAGCAGAAAGACAAAGGCACCGCCGCGGGTCAGCAGGACATCGCCAAAGTCGTGTCGGGTGAGAACTTCCAGAAAGTCTTCAGCATCAACAAAGGCTCGATCCCGGTTCGCAACGACATGCTGGCCGACATGGGTAAATACGGCTTCGACAGCTGCGCCCAGACCGCTGCCAAGGACTTCCTCGCGGATTCCAAGACGGGTGGCCTGCAGCCGAGCATGGCGCACAACATGGCAACCACACTGGCTGTCCAGGGCGCGTTCTTTGACGTCGTGACCAACTACATCAACGACCCGAAAGCCGATCCTGCCGAGACCGCCAAACAACTCGGCGCGGCGATCAAGTCGGCTATGTAACACATGTGAGGGTGGGCTTGTGTGGGAGCGGGCTTGCTCGCGAAAGCGTCACTGCGGTGTAACTGATACACCGCAGCGCCTGCATCGCGAGCAAGCCCGCTCCCACATAAAGCCAGCTTCACAATGTTCATTCGCTAGTCTTTTTTCACTGTATTGGATTTTCCCATGAGTTCTGTTGCTGTGTTCAGCAAGGCCTCGCCGTTAGATGCACTGCAGCGCTGGCTACCCAAACTGGTACTGGCACCCAGCATGTTCATCGTTCTGGTGGGCTTTTACGGCTACATCCTGTGGACGTTCGTTCTGTCGTTCACCAACTCGACGTTCCTGCCGACCTACAAATGGGTCGGCCTGGCGCAATACGAGCGGTTGTTAAACAACGATCGCTGGTGGGTGGCGAGTAAAAACCTGGCGCTGTTCGGCGGCATGTTTATCGGCATTACCCTGGTGATCGGCGTGCTGTTGGCGGTGTTCCTCGACCAGCGCATCCGCCGCGAAGGGTTTATCCGCACTATTTACCTGTATCCGATGGCGCTCTCGATGATCGTCACCGGTACCGCCTGGAAATGGCTGCTCAACCCGGGCATGGGCCTGGACAAACTGATGCGCGATTGGGGTTGGGAAGGCTTTCGCCTCGACTGGCTGATCGATCCGGATCGTGTGGTGTATTGCCTGGTGATCGCCGCCGTCTGGCAAGCCTCCGGCTTTATCATGGCGATGTTCCTGGCCGGCCTGCGGGGTGTCGATCAATCGATCATCCGCGCCGCGCAGATCGACGGCGCGAGCCTGCCGCGCATTTACTGGAAAGTGGTGCTGCCAAGCCTGCGTCCGGTGTTCTTCAGTGCGGTGATGATCCTCGCGCACATCGCGATCAAGAGTTTTGACCTGGTGGCGGCGATGACGGCCGGTGGGCCGGGGTATTCGTCTGACTTGCCAGCGATGTTCATGTATTCCTTCACCTTCAGTCGCGGCCAGATGGGCATAGGTTCGGCCAGTGCGATTCTGATGCTCGGTGCGATCCTCGCGATCATTGTGCCTTACCTGTATTCCGAGCTGAGGACCAAGCGTAATGACTAGTCTCGCCAAACCCTCGATCAGCCTGAGTCGCCTCGCGATCCACGGCGTGCTGTTCGTGGCTGTGCTGCTGTACCTGGTGCCGCTGGTGGTCATGCTGCTCACCAGCTTCAAGACCCCGCAAGACATCAGCAACGGCAACCTGCTGAGCTGGCCCACGGTGGTCAGCGGTATTGGCTGGGTCAAGGCCTGGGCCACGGTCAACGGTTACTTCTGGAACTCGATCCTGATCACCGTTCCGGCAGTCCTGATCTCGACCACCATCGGCGCGTTGAACGGCTATGTGCTGTCGATGTGGCGCTTTCGCGGTTCGCAGTTGTTCTTCGGCCTGTTGCTGTTCGGCTGCTTCCTGCCGTTCCAGACGGTGCTGCTGCCGGCTTCGTTCACCCTTGGCAAGATGGGCCTGGCAAGCACCACCACCGGCCTGGTGTTCATACACGTCGTGTATGGCCTGGCGTTTACCACGCTGTTCTTCCGTAACTACTACGTCAGTATTCCGGATGCATTGGTCAAGGCTGCGCGCCTCGATGGCGCCGGTTTTTTCACGATTTTCCGCCGGATCATTCTGCCGATGTCGACGCCGATCATCATGGTCTGCCTGATCTGGCAGTTCACCCAGATCTGGAACGACTTCCTGTTCGGTGTGGTGTTCTCCAGCGGTGACTCCCAGCCGATCACCGTGGCCCTGAATAACCTGGTCAACACCAGCACCGGGGCCAAGGAATATAACGTGGACATGGCGGCGGCGATGATCGCCGGGCTGCCGACCCTGCTGGTCTATGTGGTCGCAGGCAAGTATTTCGTGCGCGGCCTGACGGCCGGCGCGGTCAAGGGGTAATCATGGCAACGCTCGAACTTCGCAATGTAAACAAGTCCTACGGTTCCGCCCTGCCGGACACCTTGAAGAACATTGAACTGTCGATCAAGGACGGTGAGTTCCTGATCCTCGTCGGCCCCTCAGGGTGCGGCAAGTCGACCTTGATGAATTGCATCGCCGGCCTGGAAAACATCACCGGCGGCGCGATCATGATCGGTGATCAGGACGTCAGCGGCATGAGCCCCAAGGATCGCGACATCGCCATGGTGTTCCAGTCCTACGCGCTGTACCCGACCATGAGCGTGCGCGAGAACATCGAGTTCGGCTTGAAGATCCGCAAGATGAGCCAGTCGGCCATTGATGAGGAAGTGGCGCGGGTCGCCAAATTATTGCAGATCGAACACCTGCTCAATCGCAAGCCGGGCCAACTCTCGGGCGGTCAGCAACAGCGCGTGGCAATGGGCCGTGCCCTGGCGCGGCGACCGAAGATCTACCTGTTCGATGAGCCACTCTCCAACCTCGACGCCAAGCTGCGGGTCGAGATGCGCACCGAAATGAAACTGATGCACCAGCGCCTGAAAACCACCACGGTCTACGTGACTCACGACCAGATCGAAGCGATGACCCTGGGCGACAAAGTGGCGGTGATGAAGGACGGCATCATCCAACAGTTCGGTACGCCGAAAGAGATCTACAACAACCCGGCCAACCAGTTTGTCGCCAGCTTCATCGGTTCGCCGCCGATGAACTTCATTCCGCTGCGTTTGCAGCGCAAGGAAGGCCGCCTGCTGGCGCTGCTCGACAGCGGCCAGGGGCGTTGTGAATTGCCATTGAGCATGAACGACGCAGGTCTTGAAGAGCGTGACGTGATCCTTGGCCTGCGCCCGGAGCAAATCGCCCTGGCGGCGGGTGAAGGCGACGGCTCTTCGAGCATTCGTGCCGAAGTCCAGGTCACCGAACCTACCGGGCCGGACACGTTGGTATTCGTCCAGCTCAATGACACCAAGGTCTGCTGCCGCCTGGCGCCCGATGTGGCACCGCAAGTGGGCGAGACCCTGACCCTGCAGTTCGATCCGGCCAAAGTGTTGCTGTTCGACGCCAAGACCGGTGAGCGACTGGGCACACAGGCTGCATCGCCGGCCAGTGCGCCAGCCCGTTCCCAAGTTGGTGAAGTAAATTAAGTTGTTGTTTTAGATAAAAAAAGTAAACCGCGTTAGATAAAAACAGTTTAATAACAATAAAGACGAGGATGTAGGGATGAAAAAGCAACACAACAACACTCGGCTGCTCTGCCAACTGTCAGCAGTAGCAGCTCTGGTTTTGTCCGCCAATGCGATGGCTGACGAAGCATTCAGCGCCGATTCCAAATGGATGACGGGCGATTGGGGTGGTGAGCGGACCAAGCTGATCGAGCAAGGTATCGACATCAAGGCGGATTATGTCGGGGAAATGGGCGCCAATCTGCACGGCGGCTACAACGACGACAAGACCGGTCGTTACGCCGATCAGTTTGGCCTGGGCGTGGCGCTGGACCTGGAAAAACTCTGGGGCTGGGATAACACCCAGGCGAAGATCCAGCTGACCAATCGTAACGGCTACAACATCTCCAACGACCGCGTTGGCGATCCGCGTGCCGGCACCTTGAGTTCCTCCCAGGAAGTCTGGGGTCGTGGCCACATGGTGCGTCTGACCCAATTGTGGATCCAGCACCAGTTCCTCGACGGCAAGCTGGACGTCAAGGCCGGTTACTTCGGCGAAGGCGAAGACTTCAATACCTTCCCCTGCGAGTTCCAGAACCTGGCGTTCTGCGGCTCACAAGTGGGTAACTGGGCAACCAACATCTGGTACAACTGGCCGGTCATGCAGGCTGCGTTGCGTGTGAAGTACCACATCAATCCCGAGCTGTATGCGCAGATCGGTGCCTACAACCAGAACCCGTCGCAAACCGAACACGGTAACGGTTTCAAACTCAGCGGCAGCGGTACCAAGGGCACCGTGCTGCCAGTCGAGCTGGTCTGGTCGCCGAAGGTCAACAACCTGCCGGGCGAATACCGCGTGGGTTACTACAAAAGCACCGCCAAGGCCGATGACGTCCGTGAGGACATCAATGGTGGCGATGCGGCAACCACCGGCGCCGCTTATCGTTCCCACGATAGCAAGAGCGGTTACTGGTTCGTGGCTCAGCAACAACTCACCACGCATAACGGCGACGCTACCCGCGGCCTGAATATCGCGGCTAACGCCACCTTCCACGACAAGGACACCAACGTCGTCGACAACTACCAGTCGCTGATGTTCGTGTACAAGGGGCCATTCGACGCACGTCCGAAGGATGATGTCGGTATCGGTTTCTCGCGTATCCATGTCAACGATGACGTGAAGAAAAACGCCCAGTTGGCCAACGCCGCCATTGGTGTCTCCGACTATGACAACGTGCTGTACTCGCCGCTGCGTGACACTGAGTACAACTACGAAATCAACTACGGCTTCCACGTGACCAACTGGCTGACCGTGCGTCCCAACCTGCAATACATCACCCATCCGGGTGGCGTGGAACAAGTCGACAACGCCTTGGTCGCCGGCCTGAAAATTCAGTCGGTGTTCTAACGCGGTTGCGATAAGCTCTTCTCTCTGTGCGCATTTTGCGGATAGCCTTGGCTATCCGCTTTTTTTTCGGGTGGGGCATCTCACTGTAGGAGCGAGCTTGCTCGCGAAGAACCTGAGAGCGCCGCGTTGAAACAGGCCTCCCGCGTTTTCGTTTACGGCCTCCGCGAGCAAGTTCGCTCCTACAGTGAGATGCGCATTTGCGCGACATGATTTACAGGACCGTGGCACATGCATGAGCATCCGCTGCAACGCTTTTTCAAATCCCTGCGGGAGCGTCCGGTGTTCGCTTGGGAGCGCTTTCAAATGCGCGACGTGTTGGTGATTGACCATCCGCTGTGCCAAGCGGTGTTCAGTCGCCAGGGCGCGCAGTTGCTGCACTTTCAGCCCAGGGGGCAAAAACCCTGGTTGTGGTGCGCGGCGAAATGGCCGCAGGTGGGGGCGATTCGTGGTGGTGTGCCGGTGTGTTGGCCGTGGTACGGCCGCCATCCCAGCGAAAATGCCTGGCCGTCCCATGGCTGGGCGCGGCTGATTGATTGGAAACTGCTGGACAGCAGTGCCGACGACGAAGGTGTGTATCTGCACTGGCGATTGCAGTTATGCGATTGGCAAGTGGACCTGCATGCGCATTTGGGTGAAAGCCTGGAGTTGCGCCTGTGTACCGAGCATCAAGACGAACTGCCTTGCCAACTGAGCCATGCATTGCACGCTTATTGGCGCATTGGTCACGTCGGTGAGATAGCGCTGTCCGGACTGGACGGGGCGCAGGGCTACGATCAGTTGAGTCGACAGGCTTGTCAGCAGGAGGGTGAATTGCGGGTCGATGGCGGCTGCCAACGGGTGTTCCAGCACGAGGGCGAATTGCAGCTCAAGGATCACGCCTGGCAGCGTGAGTTGTGCATTGATACGGGTGACAGCGCGGACACGGTGGTGTGGCATCCGGGCAGTCGGCCATTGCTGGGGGTGAGTTTTAACGAGGCGTCGGGGTTTGTGTGTGTCGAGTCGGCAATGGCGGGCGCCAGCCTGGCGCCGGGGGAGAGGGCGCATTTGAGTTTGCAGGCTCGGGCTGGGGTTTAGCGGTATTGCTGATGACTTCTTCGCGAGCAAGCCGGCTTCCACATGCCTTACCGTGAAAGGCGGCCGAATGTGGGAGCGGGCTTGCTCGCGAAAGCGCCGGCCCTGCTGGTAAAGATTCCAGGCTTAGTTGAACTCATCCCCCACCGGGTACCGGCTGTCATTCAGACTCTCCTTGATCTTGCGCAAATGCGGCTGGAAATCCACGCCCCGACGCAAGGTCATGCCCGTTGCCAGCACATCCAGTACCGTCAGTTGAATGATCCGCGAGGTCATCGGCATATAGATGTCAGTGTCTTCGGGCAGCGGAATGTTCAGGCTCACGGTGCTGGCCTTGGCCAGTGGCGAGTTCTCGGCGGTCACGCCCAGCACCGATGCGCCGTTTCCACGGGCGATGCGCGCCACCTCCACCAGCTCGCGGGTGCGTCCGGTGTAGGAAATGATCACGAACAGCTCGCCGGTATGCGCCACCGAGGCAATCATCCGCTGCATCAGCACATCGGCATGGGCGGTCACCGACAGGTTGAAGCGGAAAAACTTGTGCAAGGCGTCCATGGCCACCGGCGCTGAAGCGCCCAGGCCAAAGAAGTGGATCTGCCGGGCCTGGATCAACAGATCCACGGCCTTGCTGATCAGGTTCGGGTCCAGGGCCTGGCAGGCGCTGTCCAGCGACGCGATGGCGCTGCCGAAGATCTTCTGGGTGTAGGCCTCCGGGTTATCATCGGCCTCCACCGCACGGCTGACATACGCGGCGCCACTGGCGAGGCTTTGCGCCAGTTGCAATTTGAGTTCCGGGTACCCACTGACACCGAACGAGCGGCAGAAGCGGTTGACCGTTGGTTCACTGACCGAGGCAGCCTGGGCCAGGGCGGCGATAGAGAAGCGGGTGGCCTGCTGCGGGTTGAGCAGGATGACCTCGGCGACTTTTCGCTCAGCCTTGTTCAATTCTTCGAGGCGGTTCTGGATCTGTTCCAGAAGATTTCGCACGCGGTCCATTCAGTCTTTCCTTCGGGCGACGATGCAAATAAGGCCGGTAACCAATCGATGAGCGGCCCTTTAAGGTGGCCTATCCTACTGAGCGTAGCTGAACACCACCACACGGAATGCGCATTTCGGCAAAATGTTGTGGTTATTACTACATTTTTCCTTGAGTGATGCCTTGAAAAAAGGTATTTGTAGCTTAACTTGATAAAAGAACAAACATCATGCCTTCGATAACCGTAGAACCCTGCACCTTTGCCCTGTTCGGCGCCTTGGGTGATCTGGCGCTGCGCAAGTTATTTCCTGCCCTCTATCAACTCGATGGCGCCGGGCTCCTGCACGACGACACGCGCATCCTGGCCCTGGCCCGCGAAGCCGGTTCCGAGCAGCAGCACCTGAGTTTCATCGAGAAAGAACTGCGCAAGTATGTCGGTCAAGAACTCGACGAAGCCGTCGCCCAACGCTTCCTGGCGCGCCTGACGTACCTGCATGTCGACTTTTTGAAGACTGACGATTATGTCGCCCTGGCCGAACAGGTGTCCGCCGAACAGCCTTTGATTGCCTACTTCGCCACACCTGCGGCGGTGTATGGCGCGATCTGCGAGAACCTGTCCAAGGTTGGCCTGGCGGAAAACACCCGGGTGGTACTGGAAAAACCCATCGGTTCGGACCTGGAGTCCTCGCGCAAGGTCAACGACGCCGTGGCGCAGTTTTTCCCGGAAAATCGCACCTACCGCATCGATCACTACCTGGGCAAGGAAACCGTCCAGAACCTGATCGCCCTGCGTTTTGCCAATAGCCTGTTCGAAACCCAGTGGAACCAGAACTACATTTCCCACGTGGAAATCACCGTGGCCGAGCAGGTCGGCATCGAAGGGCGCTGGGGTTATTTCGACAAGGCCGGGCAACTGCGCGACATGATCCAGAATCACCTGCTGCAGCTGCTGTGCCTGATCGCCATGGACCCGCCCGCCGATCTGTCCGCCGACAGTATTCGCGACGAAAAGGTCAAAGTGCTCAAGGCCTTGGCGCCCATCAGCCCGGAAGGCTTGACCACGCAGGTTGTGCGCGGCCAGTACATCGCCGGCTACAGCGCCGGCAAACCGGTGCCGGGTTACCTCGACGAAGAGAACTCCAACACCCAGAGCGACACTGAGACGTTCGTCGCCCTGCGGGCCGATATTCGCAATTGGCGTTGGGCCGGAGTGCCGTTCTACCTGCGGACCGGCAAGCGCATGCCGCAGAAGCTGTCGCAGATCGTGATCCACTTCAAGGAACCGTCCCACTACATCTTTGCCCCCGAGCAGCGCTTGCAGATCAGCAACAAGCTGATCATCCGCCTGCAACCGGACGAAGGTATTTCCTTGCGGGTGATGACCAAGGAACAAGGCCTGGACAAGGGCATGCAACTGCGCAGCGGCCCACTGCAACTGAATTTTTCCGACACCTATCGCAGCGCGCGGATTCCCGATGCCTACGAGCGGTTGTTGCTGGAAGTGATGCGCGGCAATCAGAACCTGTTTGTTCGCAAAGATGAAATCGAAGCCGCGTGGAAGTGGTGTGACCAGTTGATCGCCGGGTGGAAGAAGTCCGGTGATGCGCCCAAGCCGTATGCGGCGGGGTCCTGGGGGCCAATGAGTTCCATTGCACTGATCACGCGGGATGGGAGGTCGTGGTATGGCGATATCTGAATTGAAACTGCCCCAGGGCGTAACGGCCCATGAGTACCGTTCTCCCGTGCTGCTGGCTGAAGGCTTGGCCAGTGACGTGGCCGAACAACTGCGCGCGGCCATCAGTGCGCGTGGCGAAGCGACCTTGGTGGTGTCCGGCGGACGCAGTCCGGTGGCGTTCTTCCAGCATCTGGCCAAACAAGGCCTGGACTGGTCCAACGTGACGATCACCCTGGCCGACGAGCGCTGGGTGCCGGTAGAGCACGCCGACAGCAACGCTGGCTTGCTGAAGAAGCATCTGCTGCAAGGTCCGGCGGCCAACGCCAGGTTCCTCAGCTTGTACAGTGCCAGCGCGAGTGTGGAAGATGCAGCCGAGCAGGCCGATCGCCTGCTGGCCGAACTGCCAGCGATTGATGTGCTGGTGTTGGGCATGGGCGATGACGGCCACACCGCATCGCTGTTCCCGAATAGCCCGAACCTGGGCGAAGCCTTGCAGGTCGACGGTACCCGCCGTTGCTGGCCAATGCTGGCACCCACCGTGCCGCACCAGCGCCTGACCATGAGTCGCGCGCTGCTGGCGAGTGCCAATTACACCGTGCTGTCGATCTCCGGCAGTTCGAAATTGACCACCTTGAGCGCCGCGCTGGCCAGTGACGATGTCGCTGCCATGCCGATTCGCGCGTTTTTGCAACCTACTTTAGAGATTTACTGGTGCCCATGAGCCAAGGATCAGCCGCTATGAAAAGCCCCCAATCGACCGTTTCCATGGCGGACAAAGTTGCCCTGATCGACAGTCTCTGCGCCAAGGCGCGAATTCTGCCGGTGATCACCATTGCCCGCGAACAGGACATTCTGCCGTTGGCCGACGCCTTGGCAGCCGGTGGTTTGACCGCGTTGGAAGTGACCCTGCGCTCGGAGTTCGGCCTCAAGGCCATCCAAGTGCTGCGCGAGCAACGCCCTGAGCTGTGCACCGGCGCCGGCACCGTGCTGGATCGTCACATGCTGGAAGCGGCGGAGGTGGCCGGTTCGCAATTTATCGTTACCCCAGGCATTACCCGTGACCTGCTGGAAGCTTCGGTGCACAGCCCGATCCCGCTGTTGCCCGGCATCAGCAATGCCTCCGGCATCATGGAAGGCTATGGCCTGGGCTATCGTCGTTTCAAGTTGTTCCCGGCGGAAGTCAGCGGTGGCGTGGCCGCGATCAAGGCCTTGGGTGGTCCGTTTGGCGAAGTGAAATTCTGCCCGACTGGCGGCGTCGGCCCGGCCAACATCAAGAGCTACATGGCGTTGAAAAACGTGATGTGCGTGGGCGGTAGCTGGATGCTGGATCCCGAATGGATCAGGAACGGCGACTGGGCGCGCATCCAGGAAGTCACCGCCGAGGCGCTGGCGCTGCTGGACTGATTGGATTTACCGAATCGTTGGTGCTGTGCTTAACGGCATTTTTTGCGGTGCACTTGGTCGGTGTACCGCTTTTTTTTGCCTATAGAAAGCCTGAGACCACTCCACAACTGAATGTGGGAGCGGGCTTGCTCGCGAATGCGGTGTGTCAGCCACAGATGATTCAACTGAACCACCGCATTCGCGAGCAAGCCCGCTCCCACATGTTCAACCAGTGTTCAACTCGGTAATGGCGTTAACCAGTGCATTGATGTCCGCAGCAGAGGTCAGCAACCCCGGCGTCACCCGTATACAGGTGCCGAACGCCGCGCCGACGCGAGTAGTGGTGAACAGGTTGTAATCCTCGAGCAAACGCTGGGCCATCACCTGCTGATCCCGCCCGACAAACTTGAACGCCGTAATCGCGCAATACAGCCTTGGATCATCCGAGGTCAGCACCTCAACCCCAGGCAATGCCCGCACCTGGCTCACCCAAAGATTGCGCAGGTAGTTCATCCGCGCACCTTTGGCCGCCGCGCCACCCAAGGCCCGGTGCTCTTCGAATACCTGCGGCAAGGTCATCAATGCAGGGATATTGGGCGTGCTGTAGGGCGTGCGCGCGCGAACATCGGTGGCTGGGTAATGGAACTCACCCATGTCCGGATCGATGTCCTCCAACCGTTCAGGTGCGATGTAGATAAAGCCCAGGGTCAGGGGCGCGCCAATCCATTTGTGCAGGTTGAAGCCGGCAAACGCGATGCCCAGCCGCGCAAGGTTAAACTCGATCTGGCCCAGCGCGTGGGCGCCATCCAGGATGATATCGACCCCGTGTTCCCGGGCTGCGGTGGCAATGGCTTCCACCGGCATCACCAGGCCGGTGCGATGAGTCACGTAAGTCAGCGCCATGAGCTTGAGGCGTGGATAGCGGGTGAAGGCGTCACGGTAGGTCTGCAGCAAGCTCTCGAAACTGGCGGGATGGGCGTGGGCAAGCTCGATGACTTCCACCCCACGATGACGGGCCAGCCAGCGCATGGCGCCTTTGACCGTGTCGTATTCGAGGTCGCTGATCAGGACCTGATCGCCGGGCTGCAGGCGATTGTAGTTGCGAATCAGCGATTGCAAGGCATCGGACGCGCAGCGGGTGAACGCGACAGCGTCCGGCTCGGTATCCAGCATTTGCGCCAGCAGTCTGCGGATCGCGACATTTTCCCCTTGCTCGAAACGTTGGCGTACATGCACCGAGTTGCTGCGGTTGATAAAGGCAACGTGTGCTTGATAGTGCGCCAGCACCTCACGGCTCATGCGCCCGAAGTAACCGTTCTCCAGGTTGATCGGGCCGGGCTCAACGTCATAACCCTGGGCGATGGCCTGCCAGTGACGCTCATTGTCTGCATTGCATGGCATGAAGTGCGCTCTTAGTGACGAGGGGCGGGCTTGCCGTGTTTGGCGCGCAACGGTTCCAGCAGCTCGGCCAAGCCGTTGTGATCGATTTCCTGCATCAACGCCAGCAGGCCGCCCAGCTCGCCATGGGGAAACCCCTCGCGAGCGAACCAATTCAGGTACGGGCCGGGGAGGTCGGCAATGATTCGGCCCTTGTATTTGCCGAACGGCATTTCGCGGGTGATCAGCAGTTCAAGTTTTTCGGGATTCATGGGACTTCAGGCGTTTGAGTCGAGGACTTCAAAAATACAGGCATTCTGCATGAAGGCCAAATGACAGATCATGCAAATAGCGCGCATACAGATTTTTCGATTATTTTTAACTCATTGATTTTTATGGGTTAGTTGTTTTTAAAAAACCTGGCACGGGTGCTGCAATCTCTATTGCAACCTTCATCAACCTGCATAAGGAATTGAAAAATGACTGACATCAACAAAGAATCGATCTCTGTTCTGAACGACCTGATCCAGACCAGCAAAGACGGTCAGGAAGGCTTCAAGACATGTGCTGAAGACATCAAGCATCCGCAACTCAAAGAGCTTTTCGTAAAACGTGCCGCTGACTGCGCTACCGCGGCTGCTGAACTGCAGGCTGCCGTGCGCGCCATGGGCGGCGATCCGGAAGATTCCGGCAGCGTCGCGGGTGCACTGCACCGTGGCTGGGTCGACGTGAAGTCGATGGTGACCGGTAAAGACGAAGAAGCTGTGCTGAACGAAGCCGAGCGCGGTGAAGACCACGCACTGAAGGCTTACAAGGAAGCGATCGAGAAGATCAACAAGCACAATCTGGTCGGCATCCGTGATCTGGTCGAGCGTCAGTTCCACGGCGCGCAACGCAACCATGATCAAGTCAAGGCCCTGCGTAACCAGGCGCGCGCTCAGTCTTGAGTCGTCGCTGGAAATAAAAAAGCCCCGCTGATGCGGGGCTTTTTCATGCCGCCGGATCAGCCGATGCTGATGGCTGGCAGCTCGGTCAAGGTCACCACCTGTTGCTTGCGCGGCGCGAGAATCTCCGCCTCGCCGTCCACCACCAGCTCATCGCGCTGGTTGAAGACTTGCGTGGCAATCCGCACACGGAATTTTGGCAGCTTCTCGAGAATTTCCAGACGCACGGTCAGGGTGTCGCCGATTTTTACCGGTTTCTGGAAGCTCATCTGTTGACCGATATAGATGGTGCCGGGCCCAGGCAGCTCGCACGCCACGGCGGCACTGATCAGGGCGCCGCTGAACATGCCGTGGGCAATACGCTCCTTGAACATGCTGGCCTTGGCGAATTCGGCATCCAGGTGTACCGGATTGTGGTCCCCGGACATGGCGGCGAACAGTTGGATATCGCGCTCTTCAACGGTTTTGCTGTAGCTGGCTTTCTGGCCAACTTCGAGGGCTTCATACGGGGTGTTGGTAACCTGGGTCATCTATGGGTACATCCTGTGGCTAATCGATAATCTTAATTTGTTGATTCTAAACAAAAAACATACGTTCATTCGCAGCGCGCCGGCCTGCCACGGGTCACGGCCTGTGCCAGCCATGCCAGCACATCGGCGGTCACCGCGTCGCGGTTGGTCTCGTTGAACACTTCGTGGCGCGCCTGCGGGTAAATGTTCAGTTGCAGATTCTGGCAACCGGCATCACGCAATGCCTCGACGAGACTCTTGAGACGCTTGCCCTCACTGACCGGATCACATTCGCCGCCCATCACCAGGATCGGCAGGCCGTGATCGATCTGGACGAGATTGGACGCTTTGCTGATTTGCTGCAAGCCGCCCAGCAGGTCGATCCACAACTGGTTGGTGCAACGGAAGCCGCACAACGGGTCGTTGATGTACTTGTCGACCTCGTCCGGGTCGCGGCTGAGCCAGTCGAATGCGGTGCGGTTGGGCTTGAAAGCTTTGTTGAACGAGCCGAACGACAGAAACTCGATCAGCGCGCTTCGGCCCCTGGGCCCTTGGCGCAGACGCTCTGCGCGGGCGATCAGGCGCGCCACGCGGTACAGCGCCACCGGCTGGAAATTCGAACCACTGAGAATCACTCCATGCAGGCTTGCGCTGTGGTGCAGCAGATAAGCCTGTGCGATGTAGCTGCCCATGCTGTGGCCCAGCAAGATGATCGGCACCCCAGGCGCTTGCTGGCCGATATGCTGGTTGAGGCTGGCCAGGTCGCCGACCACTTTGTTCCAGCCATCACGCTCGGCAAACAATCCGAGGGTGCCTGCGTCGGCGCTACGTCCGTGGCCGCGCTGGTCCATGGCGTACAGGCCATAACCCGCGTCGCACAGGGCCTGCGCCAGGCGTGCGTAGCGACCGCTGTGTTCGGCCATGCCATGGGCCAGCATGATCAACGCCTTGGGTGGCGCATCCGGCAGCCATTGGTTGACGTAGAGACGACTGTGGTCGTTGGCGGCCAGCCAGAAAGTGGTGTGGTTCATGGCGCTTCCTTTGCTCAGGGTCGTTGCAGTGTATAGCTCATCCTTGGGCAGGCGTCTGATCAGCCCTGGCCTCAGGCGCAAGATTCATACAATCAATGACACGGTTCTGTGTATTTGCCTGTTTAGTCATAGCTGCTAACGTCCCTGAAGCTCCGCTTCCTCTAAGTAGCAGGAGGCGGCCGGGCACATTCAGGTAAGAGGACAAGAATAATGCAACCTGATTTCTGGAATGACAAACGCGCGAAGGGTGTTTCCAGCGAGCTTGACCTGACGGCGTACAAGTCGGTGATCGAAGTCTTCGAGCGTTCCTGCAAAGCCTTTGCCGACCGTCCGGCATTCAGCAACATGGGGATCACCCTGACGTATGCCGACCTTGAACGCCAAAGTGCAGCGTTCGCCGGTTACCTGCAACACCAGACCGATCTCAAACCGGGCGATCGCATTGCGGTGCAGATGCCCAACGTTTTGCACTATCCGATTGCTGTGTTTGGCGCCCTGCGTGCCGGACTGACCGTGGTCAATACCAATCCGTTGTACACCCCGCGGGAGATGCGTCATCAGTTCAGGGATGCTGGCATTCGTGCGCTGGTCTACCTCAATCTGTTCGGTTCGCGGGTCGAGGAGGTGGCGGCTGACACCGAGATCGAATACCTGATCGAAGCCAGGATGGGGGATTTCATGCCCGCCGCCAAAGGCTGGCTGATCAACACCGTGGTCGACAAGGTGAAGAAAATGGTTCCGGCCTACAACCTGCCCCGGGCGGTATCGTTCAAGCGGGCGTTGCGGATGGGCGCAGGCCTGAGCATCACGCGGCATCCAGTGACCCTGGATGATATCGCCGTGCTGCAGTATACCGGCGGCACAACCGGGCTGGCCAAGGGAGCAATGCTGACCCACGGTAACCTGGTGGCCAACATGCAACAGGTTCGAGCCTGCATGTCGCAGGTCGACGAGAACGGTCATTCGTTGATCAAGGAAGGGCAGGAGGTGATGATCGCACCGCTGCCGCTGTATCACATCTATGCATTCACCGCGAATTGCATGTGCATGATGGTGACGGGTAACCACAACGTGCTGATCACCAATCCCCGCGACATTGGTGGCTTTATCAAGGAGCTGAAGAAATGGCGTTTCTCCGCGCTGCTGGGGCTTAACACGCTTTTCGTCGCGCTGATGGATCATCCCGACTTCAAGACCCTGGATTTTTCCAGCCTGAAGATTACCAATTCCGGGGGCACCGCCCTGGTCAAGGCTACCGCGGAGCGCTGGGAGCAGATCACCGGTTGCTCCATCGGTGAGGGCTATGGGCTGACCGAAACATCGCCGGTGGCCAGCACCAATCCTTACGGCAGTCAGTCACGCCTGGGGACGGTCGGCATTCCGGTGCCGGGCACGGCGATGAAGGTGATCGATGATGACGGCAGCGAGTTGCCCTTGGGGGAACGCGGCGAATTGTGCATCAAGGGGCCACAGGTGATGAAGGGCTACTGGCAGCAACCGGACGCCACTGCCGAGACCCTGGATGCCGAAGGCTGGCTCAAGACCGGTGATATCGCGGTGATCGACCCGGACGGCTTTGTACGCATTGTCGACCGCAAGAAGGACTTGATCATTGTCTCGGGCTTCAATGTCTATCCCAACGAGATCGAAGACGTGGTGATGGGCCATCCGGCTGTTGCCAACTGCGCGGTGATTGGCGTGCCTGACGAGCGTACCGGCGAAGCGGTGAAGCTGTTTGTGGTACCTCGCGCCGAAGGTGTGAGCCTTGAAGAGTTAAAGGCTTACTGCAAGGCCAACTTCACCGGTTACAAAGTGCCCAAACACATTGTGTTAAGAGAATCGTTGCCGATGACGCCGGTGGGGAAAATTCTGCGCCGCGAGCTACGCGACATCGCCTGAAGTGAAATAGGGTCAAAAGTGTGGGAGCGGGCTTGCTCGCGAATGCGTTGGTTCAGTCGATATATCGGGTGACTGACTCAGCGCATTCGCGAGCAAGCTCGCTCCCACATGTGTGGTTTTTCGCCCAGTAAGGCCCATTCCAGAGCGGATTTCAGCAATATAGAATTTTTGCTCTAAAAATGACTACTAAATATTCTTGAGTCATGTTTATGACTGTGGGGGCTTCTTTTGGCTCTAGGCGGCTCCTGGCAAAGCTGCTACTCTCGGCGCGCTTTGTGACCTCTCGGCTTGCTTGAAACAGCCGGAATCACCCTGAAAAAGACAAACAAATAATAATCGCATCAAATGCGGTGAACGAATTCGCGTCGCTGAGGAGTGGGCTTCCATGATCGAAGACTTTTGGAAGGATAAGTACCCCGCCGGGATTGCTGCACAGATCAATCCAGACGAGTATCCAAATATTCAGGCGGTACTGAAACAGTCCTGCCAGCGCTTCGCCAACAAACCGGCTTTCAGCAACCTGGGCAAGACAATCACCTACGGTGAGTTGTTTGAGTTGTCCGGCGCTTTTGCCGCGTATCTGCAACAGCATACCGACTTGCAGCCCGGTGATCGAATCGCGGTGCAATTGCCCAACGTCCTGCAATACCCGGTTGCGGTATTCGGCGCTATCCGTGCCGGCCTGATCGTGGTTAACACCAACCCGCTGTACACCGCGCGGGAAATGGAACACCAGTTCAATGATTCCGGCGCCAAGGCTTTGGTCTGTCTGGCGAACATGGCGCATCTGGCTGAAAAAGTCGTTCCCAAGACCTCCGTCAAGCATGTGATCGTCACCGAAGTAGCCGACCTGTTGCCACCGCTCAAGCGGTTGTTGATCAACAGTGTCATCAAGTACGTGAAGAAAATGGTCCCGGCCTATCATTTGCCCCAGGCCCTCAAGTTCAATGATGTCCTGGCCAAGGGACATGGCAAGCCCATCAACGAAGCCAATCCCGACAGCGATGATGTCGCAGTGCTGCAATACACTGGCGGTACCACCGGCGTGGCCAAGGGCGCGATGCTGACCCACCGCAACCTGGTGGCGAACATGCTGCAGTGCAAGGCGCTGATGGGCTCCAACTTGCACGAAGGGTGCGAGATCCTGATCACGCCGTTGCCGCTGTATCACATCTATGCCTTCACCTTTCATTGCATGGCGATGATGTTGATCGGCAACCACAACATCCTGATCAGCAACCCGCGCGACCTGCCGGCGATGGTCAAGGAACTGTCGAAGTGGAAGTTCAGCGGGTTTGTCGGGCTGAACACCTTGTTCGTGGCCCTGTGCAACAACGACGCCTTCCGCAAGCTGGATTTTTCGGCGCTGAAAGTCACTCTGTCGGGCGGCATGGCCCTGCAATTGGCAGCGGCGGAGCGCTGGAAAGCGGTCACCGGCTGCTCCATTTGCGAAGGTTACGGCATGACCGAAACCAGCCCGGTGGCCACCGTCAACCCGATCCAGCATATCCAGATCGGTACCATCGGTATTCCGGTGCCGTCGACCCTGTGCAAAGTCATCTCCGATGACGGTGCCGAGTTGCCACTGGGCGAAATCGGCGAGCTGTGCGTCAAGGGCCCACAAGTGATGAAGGGCTACTGGCAGCGTGAAGATGCCACCGCCGAAATCCTCGACAGCGAAGGCTGGTTGAAGACCGGGGATATCGCGATCATCCAGCCTGACGGCTACATGCGCATTGTCGACCGCAAGAAGGACATGATTCTGGTCTCCGGTTTCAACGTCTATCCCAACGAGCTGGAAGATGTACTGGCGGGGCTTCCGGGCGTACTGCAATGCGCAGCCATTGGTGTGCCGGACGAGAAATCGGGGGAGCACATCAAGCTCTTCATCGTGGTCAAACCGGGTGCGACGCTGACCAAGGAGCAAGTGATGGAACATATGCGCGCCAACGTCACCGGCTACAAGGTGCCGAAGGCCGTTGAGTTCCGCGATGCGTTGCCGACCACCAACGTCGGCAAGATCCTGCGCCGTGAGTTGCGCGACGAAGAACTGAAAAAGCTCGGGCTGAAAAAGTAATCCGATCCTAAACAAAAGCCCCGCACCGCCGGTAATACTGTTCAGTCAAGGCCAAGTAATCCGTGGCGAGGGGCTTGTTCTGTGGCGAGGGGGCTTGTCCCCCGTTGGGCTGCGCTAGCAGCCCTGAAACCTGCCGCCTGGGTTTGACTGGAGGACCGGAGAGGCCTTTTAGGGGCTGCTGCGCAGCCCAACGGGGGACAAGCCCCCTCGCCACAGGAC
>NZ_JCAXED010000020.1:0-87567 GCF_059758795.1 Pseudomonas sp. GQ91 | reverse complement strand
GACCAGCCGCTGAGGAGTGTCTGATACACCGCATTTCTCTTTATTGGGGCTGCTGCGCAGCCCAACGGGACAAGCCCCCTCGCCACAGGGATGGGACACTCTTAACTGAACAGCATTACGCCATACTCACGGTTTGCGGCTCATGGCGCCTAACTGCGTATCAGCGCTTGAGTTTGCGCTTGTTACGGTATTGGTCGATGACTACCGCGACCACAATAATCAGGCCTTTGATGATGTCCTGGATATAAGCATCCACACCCACGAACGTAAATCCGCTGGCCATCACCCCGAGAATCAGCGCACCGATGACGGTGCCGGTAATCCGCCCTACTCCGCCTGCCAGGCTGGTACCGCCAATCACTGCCGCAGCAATCGCGTCCAGCTCATAAGACATGCCCATCCCGGCCTGGCCGGTCGCGGCACGGGCCGAGGCCACGACACCCGCGAGTCCCGCCAGCAAGCCGGCGATGCTATAGACGATGATCAGGTGGCGCTTGACGTTGATCCCCGAAGTGCGCGCCGCCTGCATGTTGCCGCCGATGGCATAGGTGTACTTGCCGTATTTGGTATAACGCAGGGCGATGTGAAAGATAACCGCCACCACCAGGAAGATAATCACCGGCATTGCGCCTTGGCCAATCGCCGTATAGGAATCCGACAGCATGCTCACCGGCTGGCCTTCGGTGTAGTAACGGGCCAGGCCACGGGCCGAAACCATCATGCCCAGGGTGGCAATGAACGGCGGGATACCGGTCATGGCGATGATGCTGCCGTTGACCGCGCCCGCCAGCAGCCCCACGCCCACTCCGACGATCACCGGTATCCACACCGGCAAGTCGGTCAGGGAGGGGAAGACCGCCCGCGAAAAGTCCGAGGTTTGCGCCAGGCTGGCGGCGATCATCGCCGACAACGCGAGCACCGAGCCCGAAGACAGGTCGATGCCGGTGGTGATGATGACCTGCGTCACGCCAATCGCCAGCAGGCCAATGATCGATACTTGCAAAATCATCAGCACCAGGCGCTGGGAGTTCATCAGGAAACTCTGGTCACGGACGATCCAGCCAAACAGTTCGAACACCAGGCCGATGCCGATCAGTACCAGGAAAATGCTCAACTCGGTGGGCAAACGCCGACGACTGTTGCTCGACACCGTATCGGGTTTCTTTTCCCCGGATTGCTTTTCCTCGGGTTTGCTTTCCAGTATCGCGTTCATAACCCCTCACCTTTTATTCCGTGACGCCAGGCGCATGCTGGCCGGCGCTTTTTGTTCGTCAGTGGACCGCCGTCATACCGGAAGCCAACTGCATGACTTTTTCCTGGGTGGCCTCGGCACGGTCCAGAGTGCCCATCAGCTCGCCCTCATGCATCACCATCACCCGGTCACTCATGCCCAACACTTCCGGCAGTTCCGAAGAAATCATGATCACCGCCATGCCTTCGCTGGCCAGAAAGGAGATCAATCGGTAAATCTCGGCCTTGGCGCCGACGTCGATGCCACGGGTGGGCTCATCGAGAATCAGCAGCCGCGGGTGGGTCATCAGCCAGCGCGCCAGCAAGGCCTTTTGCTGATTGCCGCCGGACAAGGTATCGATGCACTGTTCCAGGGACGGCGTTTTCACCCGCAACTTCTGGCACATGTCTTCGCACAGCGCCCGCAGGGCTTTTTGCTGGATGAAGCCGTGGCCCGAATAGTGCGGCAACACGGCCATTTCCATGTTTTCCAGGACCGACAGGCAGGGAAACAGCCCACTGAGCTTGCGGTCCTCGGTCAACAGCGCGAAACCCTTCTCGATCGCCATGTGCGGGTCTGTGATGCGCACCGCCTGGCCGTCAAGCAGGATCTCGCCACCAGAGCTTGGGGTAATGCCAAAAATGGTTTCGGCGACATTGGTGCGCCCCGAGCCCATGAGCCCGGCGATACCGAGGATTTCCCCGGCGTGCAGGTCAAACGAAACGCCCTGGAACACCCCGTCCAGACGCAAGTCGCGCACCGACAGCAGCACCTCGCCAATCGGCTTGTCGCGCACCGGAAACAACTGACTCAGCTCACGACCGACCATCATCGAGATCAGGCTGTCGCTGTCCATGCTGTCAGCCCGTTGCAGACCGACATAGGTGCCATCACGGAACACCGCGACTTCATCGGCGATACTGAACACCTCATTCATCTTATGGGTGATATAGATGATGCCTTTGCCCTGGGCCTTGAGGTCGGCAATGATCGAAAACAGGTGGGCCACTTCCTTGTCGGTGATCGCCGAAGTGGGCTCGTCCATGATCAAGATGTCGGAGTCATAGGACACCGCCTTGGCAATCTCGACCATCTGCCGCTCGGCGATGCTGAGATTGCCGACGTGCTCCTCGGGGTCCAGATTGATCCGCAATCGCGCCAGCAGCTCGGCGGTGCAACGGTGCATCTCCCGGTGACTGACCATCCCCAGGCCATTGAGCTGTTCGCGACCGATCCAGATGTTCTCGGCAATGCTCATGTGGGGCATCAGGTTGAGTTCCTGGTGGATCATCGCGATGCCCGACTGCAGCGCGGCCAGCGGGGTGTCAAACGTGACCGGTTTGCCTCGCAGGCGGATCTCACCGGCATCCGGCTGGTAAATGCCGGCAATGATCTTCATCAGGGTCGACTTGCCCGCGCCGTTCTCACCCATCAACGCCAGGACCGAGCCCGGACGGACCCGAAGTTGCACATCATCCAGTGCAACGACACCGGGGAAAACTTTGCTGATGTTGACGATTTCCAGCAGGTAAGGCTCTTCCAACGCCAGGGCCTGGGTACCGGAGGGCTGCGAAGCACTCGCTTGAGCAAGCATAGAAAGGTACTCCATCAGAGGAGCGACCAGGGCCGCCCCGCTGGTTTATTGTTGTTATGAAGGACTATTTGAAGTCTTTGACGTTGTCTGGAGTGATCAACTGGAACGGGACCAACACGGTCTTCTCGACCGCTTGCTTCTTGGCCATCTTCACCGCAGCGTCCACGGAGCCTTGCGCCTGGCCGCTGGCATCCTGGAACACCGAAACCGCAATCTCGCCCTTCTCCACCGCCCGCAAACCGTCTGGCGTGCCATCTACGCCGGCGATCAGCACGCTGCCTTTTTCAATACCGGCCTGCTTCAGGGCCATGGAGGCACCGATCGCCATTTCATCGTTGTTGGACACCACCGCATCGAATTTGCGGCCCTGGGTCACCCAGTCGTTGACCAGGTTCATCCCCTTGTCGCGAAGCCAAACGCCAGACTGTTCCTGCTCGATCTTGATGCCCGGGTAGTTGCCCAGCACTTCTTTGACACCCTTGGTGCGGTTGGTCGTGGCGTTGTTCGCCAAGTCGCCCAACAGCACGACAATGGTGCCTTTCCCGCCCATTTTTTCCGCCAGATACTGCATTTGCAGCCTGCCGGCTTCGGCGTCATCAGAGCTTACGGTGACGACCCCGTCAGGCAGGTTTTGCTGGTCGGGCCGGCGGTTGACGTAGACCAGCGGGATGCCCGCCTTGACCGCCGCCGCAGTGATTTTTCCGGTGGCCGCGGTATCCACCGGGTTAACCACAATGGCGTCGACTTTCTGACTGATAAAGTTTTCGACCTGGCTGAGTTGCTTGACCACGTCGGCGCGTGCGTCTTCGAACTGCAATTGCACGCCATCGTCCTTGGGGTAGGACTTGGCTTGCTTGTCCATGTCTTCACGCAGGTAGGTCAGCCAGGTGTCGTCGAACTGCGACATGCTCACGCCAATCTTGATATCGGCCATGGCGACACCGCTGGCGAGCATCATTGACAGGGCCAGCGAGGCAAAACGAATGGGGGTCTTCATGAACGGTCATTCTCCAATTTCTTGTTGGTTTTTTGGACGTTGCGTTGCTCAGCGTGACGAATGGGCCGCCGGCAGCCGGACAATCGGCGCGCCCGGAATGCAGCACACCAGGGCGCCCTGGTTTTCGACGCAAAGGACATTGAGCAAGGAGAAATACAGAGGCCGTGCGCGGTGCGGCCGGCGATACGAGAGGGCAGAACGTAAAACTCGCAGTACAACGTTGAAGATTTTCATCTGACGGTACCTGGTTGTTTTTGATCTTGTTTTTGTGAGGCCGCGGACGAGGCCCTGGCGGGCGAATCGGGGCGCGACTGTTGGCAACCTGGAAAAGACTTTATTGGAAAATATTTTCTATATCAACCTGTTTTGGAATTTTATTCTATTTTTTGTTTATAGAACTCGATGGCCGCCATTTCCACCACTTGCTGACGTCGGGAACTGAGCCGTGCGGCGTCCAGCACACGGGTCGTCGCCAGGGCGTCACGCGCCTCCACGGGCAGCGGCCCCTGCCCTTGCACAGCACTTTGCAACTGCTGGTAGAACTGATTCCAGCAGCCTTTTTCCGAAGGAACCCGCTCCCGTTCCACACCCTGTTCAAACCAGCCCCAGCGCCGGTGCTCTTCCGCGCCCCAGTGCTCACCCTCGGTTTTTGGCGTCAGGCCGGCGATCAGCGCATCTTCCTGGCCGTCCAGACCGTCAATGGTGTAGCCGCCCTCACTGCCATTGACCCGGAAACGCGGTCCCGGGCTGTTTTGCAGCGCGCTGCCCCACAGGTGCGAGATCACGCCGTTGGCGTGGGTCAACGAGGCGAAGAAACCGTGGTCGAGGCCTGGATGCTCGGCGCTGAAATGCAATTGGGCGAAAACCTTGTCCACCGGCCCGAACAACTGCAAGGCCTGGTCCACCAAATGGCTGCCAAGATCGCGCAGGAACCCGCCCCCGCTGGCATTGCCCAGCGTTTGCGGGCTGTAGCGCTCGACCCGCGATTCAAAACGGCTGATGCTGCCCAACGCGCCGCTGTCGATGAGTTTGCGCAGGGTGAGAAAATCCGAGTCCCAGCGCCGGTTCTGATAGACGCTGAGCAACACCTTCTGGCGCTCGGCCGCGGCAATCAATTCAAAAGCCTCGGCGGCATCACTGGCGAACGGCTTGTCGCTGACCACCGCCACACCCCGTTCAATGGCTTCCAGCACCAGCGCCGAGCGGCCTTCCAACGGCGTGGAAATCACCAGGGCATCCACACCGGCCTCGACGAGTTGGCCAATGCTATCAAAGGCCTTGACCCCCGGGCGTTCAGCCGCCAACAGTTGCCGGCGCTCCGGCGAACGGGTGACCACGCCAACGAAGGTCGCTCCCGGCAAGCTGGCAATCAGCGGCGCATGAAAAAAACGACCGCCATGGCCGTATCCAACCAGTCCGATTCGCATAGGTTTATTGATTCCTTATCGATTTCATAAGATCTCCCGAAGCGTCTGGTTTTTATATCGATACCCGCAGGCTGATGGTCAGCGGTAAAAAGCCGGGCGATCCGGCAGGCCGACCTTGACGATCTGTCCACTGTTCTGCGCTTCGATACAGGCATCCGCCGCCACGGCGGCAGCAAATCCGTCCCAAGCCGAAGGACCGCTCACCTGACCGGCACGCACCCCGTCGATGAACGCCTGCAACTCGACGTCATAAGCGGCGATAAAGCGCTCCTTCCAGTCCATCAGAATCGCGTTGGACAGCTTGGCGCCGCTGCGCATCTGCACCTGGGACGGCTCCGGCAACCTGGCAATGCCGGTCTCCCCCACCACTTCGCATTGGATGTCGTAGCCGTACTGGCAATTCACAAACACTTCCACATCAATCCGCGTGCCCTTGGCGGTTTCCAGCAGCACGATCTGCGGGTCGCGCAGATGCGCCAATGCCTTGCTGGATTTACGCGGGAATACCACCTGCACCGAGACATAGTCATCGGCCAGCAACCAGCGCAACACATCCAGTTCGTGGATCAGCGTATCGGTGATTGCCATGTCGGTCGTGTAGTTCTCGCCCACGCTCGGGTTACGGTGTGCACAGTGCAACATCAGCGGTTCGCCGATCTGGCCACTGTCGATCACCGCTTTCAAGGCCCGATAGCCTTCGTCATAGGGACGCATGAAGCCCACCTGCACCAGGCGCTTGCCGTGGGCCACTTCAGCCTCGACGATCTTGCGACAGCCGTCGGCGGTCACCGCCAGCGGTTTCTCACAGAACACCGGTTTGCCGGCAGCGATGGCGGCCAGCACAAACGCTTCGTGGCTCGGCCCCCAGGACGTGACCAGCAGCGCCTCGACGTGCGCCGAATTGATCAGTGCATGGCCATCCGGGTAGACCTCGGCACCGATCTGCAAATCAGCCACCACCTTGGCGGCCTGCTCAAGGTTGATGTCGGTGACCGCCACGACCTGGCTGTTGAGCAGGGTCTGGCTGCAGCGACGGATATGGTCCCGGCCGATCGCGCCCGTGCCGATTACGCCTAACTTCAAAGACATGTAAAAACCCCTCTTGTGATTAGTACTGCCGGGCCTTGACCAGACGTTCATTGAGTTGTTTTGCCACTGCACGGGTGCGTTCGCTGGTGGAGACCTGTGCCACCCCCACCCGCCACCAGGACAGGTATTTATGAATCATGGTTTTTGGCAGGACCTTGATATCAATCAGCGTCGATACCGCTTGCTCACGGGCGTCCGTCAGCGCGGCCCGTAGCTGTTCAACCGTGTTGACCGTGTAAGTCTTGCAGCCATAGGCCGCCGCACTCATGGCGAAATCCACCGGCACGAAAGCGCCGTCGAGCTTGCCGCTTTCAGGGTTGCGGAAGCGGAACTCGGTGCCGAAGCTGTCCATGCCGTGTTCCATCTGCAGGTTGTTGATGCAGCCGAAGGTCATGTTGTCCAACAGCACCACGTTGATCTTGCGCCGCTCCTGAATCGAGGTGACCAACTCCGAATGCAACATCATGTAGGACCCATCCCCGACCAAGGCGTAGACCTCGCGCGTCGGCTCGGCCAGCTTCACGCCCAGGGCGGCATTCACCTCGTACCCCATGCAGGAGTAACCGTACTCGACGTGATAGGTGTTGACGCCCTTGCTGCGCCAACTGCGCTGCAAATCACCGGGCAAGCTGCCGGCGGCGGCCACAATAATCGCATCGTCGGCCAGGGTTTCATTGAGCACGCCCAGCACGCGGCTCTGGGTCAGGCAGGAGCCGGTGATTTCGATAAATTCACGCAGGACGGCCGGGTCCATGTGGTCGTTGATTTCCGGAACGAAGTGATCACTCTGGTATTCGACCTGGTAAATGCGCTCGACCTCGGCGTCCAGCCGAGCCTTGGCATCCCGTGGCTGATCGCCCCACTGCGAGCGGTAATCACCGAGCATTTCGGACAACGCCTCCAGGCCGACCTTGGCATCCGCCAGCACCTGCACGGCATCGAGTTTCAGCACATCGCACGGGCTGATATTGAGGTTGAGAAAGCGCACCTCGGGGTGCTTGAACAATGACTTCGATGAGGTGGTGAAGTCGGTGTAGCGAGTACCGATGCCAATGATCAGGTCCGCCTCCGGGGCCAACAGATTCGCCGCCAGGCAGCCGGTTTCACCGATACCGCCAAGGTTCAGCGGATGGCTGGAAACCACCGCGCTCTTGCCGGCCTGGGTTTCGGCGAACGGAATATCAAAACGCTCGGCAAAAGCTTGCAGCGCCACATTGGCACCGGAGTACTTGACGCCGCCGCCGCAGATAATCAGCGGTTTACGCTTGCCCTTGAACGCCGCTACCGCGTCACTGAGCATGGCTTCGGTGGCCCGGCGCCGGTCGATACGGTGCACGCGCTTTTGCAGGAAATAGTCGGGATAGTCCCAGGCCTCACCCTGTACATCCTGCGGCAAGGCCAGGGTCACGGCGCCGGTGTCGGCGGGATCGGTGAGCACGCGCATGGCGTGGATCGCCGCGCTCATCAACTGCTCGGGGCGGTTGATACGGTCCCAATACTTGCTCACGGCGCGAAACGCGTCGTTGGTGCTGATACTCAGGTCATGGAATTGCTCGATCTGTTGCAACACCGGATCGGGCTGGCGGCTGGCGTAGACGTCGCCCGGCAACAGCAACAACGGAATACGATTGGCGGTCGCCGTAGCGGCCGCAGTGAGCATATTCGCCGCTCCCGGACCGACCGACGCGGTGCAGGCGTAGATCTTGCGCCGCAGGTGTTGCTTGGCAAAACCAATCGCAGCGTGCGCCATGCCCTGCTCGTTGCGGCCCTGATGCACCACCAGATCACCGGCATCCTGCTCCAGGGCCTGGCCCACGCCCAGTACATTGCCATGCCCAAAGATCGTGAAGATCCCGGCGACGAACTTGCTCTGCACGCCGTCGACTTCGATGTACTGGTTATCGAGAAACTTCACCAGGGCCTGGGCCATGGTCAATCGTGTTGTGCTCATGTTTTGCCCCTTATTTTTTCTGCAGGTGGGCCATGCTCGCGCTCAGCGTCTGCTGGATATCCGCCCCCATGGCACGCCGGTCGGCGCGATCATTCAGTGGGCATAGGCTTATTCATTATCGTGCCCCCTCTCGAACGTTTTACTTGGCTGTTGGCATGCTGAATTCAGGACCCTTGGCGATGCTGTCGGGCCAGCGCTGCATCACGCTCTTGTAGCGGCTGTAGAAACGAATGCCTTCTTCGCCATAGGCGTGGTGGTCGCCAAACAGCGAGCGCTTCCAGCCGCCGAACGAATGCCAGGCCATCGGCACCGGAATAGGCACGTTGATGCCGACCATGCCGACCTTGATGGTGCGGGCAAAGGCCCGTGCGATACCGCCGTCACTGGTGAAGCACGACACGCCGTTGCCGAACTCATGGGCGTTGATCAGGGCCACCGCGCTGGCGAAGTCAGCCACTCGCACGATGCCCAGCACCGGACCGAATATCTCCTGCCGGTAGATACTCATGTCGGGGGTGACGTTATCGAACAACGTAGCGCCGACGAAGAACCCCGCCTCGGCGCCCGGCACCGTGAAGCCGCGCCCGTCGACAATCAGTTTCGCGCCCTGGGCCACGCCTTCGTCGATAAACCCTTCGACCTTGGCCTTGTGTTCCGCCGTTACCAGCGGGCCCATCTCGCTGTCCTTGTGCATACCGTTGCCGACCTTGAGCTGGTCGATGCGCGGCAGCAATTTGTCGATCAGCCTGTCGCCGACATCGCCGACCACCAGCGCAATCGAGATCGCCATGCAACGCTCGCCGGCCGAGCCGTAGGCCGCGCCGATCAGCGCGTCGGCGGCCTGGTCGAGGTCGGCGTCGGGCATCACGATCATATGATTCTTCGCCCCGCCCAGCGCTTGCACACGCTTGCCGCGCTGGGTCGCCTGCTGATGGATGTACTCGGCAATCGGCGTCGACCCGACGAAGGAAATCGCCTCCACGTCCGGGTGCTGCAACAGCCCATCCACGGCACTTTTATCGCCCTGGACCACATTGAACACGCCGTCGGGCAATCCGGCCTGGGTCAGCAGGCGGGCCATCAACAAACTGGCGGACGGATCACGTTCGGACGGTTTGAGGATGAAGCAGTTGCCGGTGACCAATGCCAGCGGGATCATCCACAACGGCACCATTACCGGGAAGTTGAACGGCGTGATCCCTGCGCACACCCCCAAGGGCTGGCGCAGGTTCCAGTTGTCGATGCCGCCGCCGATGTTGTCGCTGAAATCGGTTTTCAGCAGGTTGGGCGCGCCACAGGCGTATTCGACGATTTCGATGCCACGGGTGACTTCGCCCCTGGCGTCGGAGAACACCTTGCCGTGTTCGCGGCTGATGATTTCGGCCAACTCGTCATGGTGCTGATCGAGCAGTTCCTTGAACTTGAACAACACCCGCGAGCGGCGCAGGGACGATTGCTCGGACCACGCGGGGAAAGCCTGCAGGGCCGAGGCCACGGCCTCGTCGACGGTCTGCTGGCTGGCCAGGCCGACCCGCGCCTGCACCGCGCCGGTGGCCGGGTTGAATACAGTGCTGAAGCGTTCGCTGGCGCGGTCCTGTACCTGGCCGTTGATGTAATGGCCGATTACCTGGGCGTTGCTCATTGTTTTTGTTCTCCGTCGAATTCGTTATAGGTCCAGCAGCCAGCTGTGCCGAGGGTCGTTATAGAAGTGCCAGGCGCGCTTGGGACCGGCCATCACGTTCAGGTAATACGACTCGTAGCCGTAGGGCACGCTGACCGGGTGGTAACCCTTGGGCACCACCACCAGGTCGCTGTTTTCCACGGCCATGGCCTGATCGATACTGCGATCGTCGGTGTAGACCCGCTGGAACACAAAGCCCTGGGGCGGATTGATCTGGTGGTAATAGGTTTCTTCGAGAAAGCTCTGGTGTGGCAGATCGTCGGTGTCGTGCTTGTGGGGCGGGTAGCTCGACGAATGGCCTGACGGCGTGCGCACTTCCACCACCAACAGCGAATGCGCCGGCTCGCTGTCCGGCAGGATGTCGCACACATAACGGGTATTGGCGCCTTTGCCGCGCACGCTGCGCTTGCACTGTTCGGGACGAATCAGCCGCGGCGCAAAACCCGCTTCGACAGCACCCGGCGCAGCACAGACGGCGAGTTGCACATCGCTCAGGGCGGTGACCTGGGCGTGACTGCCCGGTGGCAGATAGGCCGCAAAGGGTGATTTATCTTCAAACACCGACTGACGATCACCGAGGTTCTGCCAGTTGAAGCCCTCGCCTTCGATGTTGACTCGACCACTGAGCAGCACCAGGCACAATTCTTTGTCCGCGGCGCTGACCGGCAGGGTTTCCCCCAGGCGCAGGCGGTAGGCGGCAAAACCCACGTAGGCAAGGCGCCCCTCTTGCAACGCAACCATGGTATGCCCATGCGGGCTGCTTTTGACCAGGAGGCTCATTGGGCCGTGCTCCTTTTTGCCAGCGCGTCGTTCAACAGCGAACGCAGGGTGTCGTAGCCTTTTTTCGCATAGATGTAACTGGGCGCCACGGCCGGGTCCTGCTCGGCTTCAACCACCAGCCAGCCCTGATAATCGGCCCCCAGCAGCACATCCAGCAGCTCGGCGAAGTCGATATCGCCATCACCCGGCACGGTGAACGTGCCGTTGACGATGCAGTCGGGAAAGCTCCACAACTGGTTGCGGGCCAATTGCACCACCGCCTTGCGCACGTCCTTGAAATGCACGTGACAGATACGCTGCAAGTGTTTGCGCAGCACCTCGACGGGCTCGCCACCGCCCATGTAGCAGTGGCCCGAGTCAAACAGCAGGCCGACTTCCGGCCCGGTGAGGCTCATCAGTGTGTCGATGTCCTGCGGCGACTCGACGTAAGCGCCCATATGGTGGTGGTAGGCCAGGCGCACACCTTGGGACAGAGTAAAACGCGCCAACTCGGTGAGTTTGTCGGCGTAGGCTTGCCACGCCTGCTCAGTATGAAAACGCGGACGTTCGATCAGGCGAATGGGTGAACCCTGGATCGAGTCGGCGACTTCGCCGTAGACCAGCACCGTCGCGGCGTTTTCCTTGAGCAGTTGCACATGGCTGGCGATGGCGTCGATCTCTTCGGCCACCGAGCGCCGGGCCAAGCGGCTGGAGTACCAGCCGGACACCAGCGCCAGGTCGTAAGGACGCAACACGTCGCCGACGCCCTTGGCATCCTTGGGAAACTTGCCGTTGAGCTCAAAGCCTTCATAGCCGATTTCCTTGCCTTCGCTCAGCGCGGTGCCCAAGGGCGTTTCACCGCCCAGGGCCGGCAAGTCGTCGTTGCTCCAGGAAATCGGGTTGATGCCAATACGGATTGCGGGCATGGCTGCACCTTTTATTGTTTCTACAGATTAACTAGAGATCACTTGGATCTGCTTTATGTGGGAGCCGGGCTTGCTCGCGATACAGACGACTCGGTCTGTCAGTGACCTCGCGTTGATGCCATCGCAGGCAAGCCAGCTCCCACATTTGATTGCATTCCAGACACAGGCCAGCATTTAGCTTCGGGAACTGCGCCAGGCATTGATCAGTTGCTCAAAGGTGCCTTGCACTTGCTGGATCAACATCTCGTCGTCAATTTCACCCGCCATCCACGCCCGGCTCGGCTCCTGGAATATCGTGCGGCCGACGGCAAACCCGCGACAGACCTGGCTCTGACTGGCTTGCTGAAAGCCCTGCGCCAGACATTCCGCCGAAGCATTCAGCCCCAGCAACACCACGCCACGGCAGTAGGGATCACGCGCTTGAATCAGCTCATCGAGCTTTTCCCAGGCCTCGGCGGACTGCGCCTCGATCTTCCACCACGCCGGGTAGATGCCCAGGTTGTACAGGCGCTTGAGACTGCGATAGAGCACATCGGGGTAGGTCGAGGGATGATCCTTGGGCGGGATGATTTCCAGCAGCAGTTCATGACCGCTGACCAGCGACGCCTCATACAGGCCCTTGATTTGCGCTTCCTGCTCGAGGCGCAACAGCGGTTCGTCATCGGGGTGAAATTGCACCAGGCACTTGATGATCTGCTCTTGGGGCCAGCCGATCAGGTTGCTGCCAATCGAACGACCCTGCTCAAACGCCAGCGGTCGCGAGCCTTGCACCTCCACCGGGCGAGCGACCCACCAGCCGCGACCGGTGGCGGCGTTGAGCGCATCCTGGCCGAAGCGCTGATCGGCCAGCAGGCCCACATCCGCCTCGATGCCCGCCTCGTGCAATTTGCGTTCGACGCGCTCTACCGCCTGGATAAACAGTTGTTTGATAGCGCCGATGCGCGCCGGGTCCTGACCGCCCTTTTGTGCCAGTTCGAGCAACTGCCAGCGATGGTCAAAGGCGAAGACGAACAGTTGCTTCCAGTTTTTGCGCGGCACGCTGACCTGATGCAGGCGTTGCAGCACAACGTCCTGATCCGGCCGCGTGATCGGCACCGGGCTGTTGAACAGATAATCCAGCTCCGCCAGCGTCGGCATGGCCGGCGCACAGCCGTGGCGGGAGACCACCAGGCCGCCGCAGGCATTGGCCAATTGGCTGCAACGCTGGTCACTGGCGTCGTTCAACCAGCCGCTGAGGAAACCTGACATGAACGCATCACCGGCGCCCAGCACATTGAGCACTTCGACACGCACCCCGGGATAGATCGCACCGTCGTCCAGGCGCGCTGGAATCGCGCCGTGGATCACCGTGCACCCCTGCGGCCCCAGCTTGACCACCAGCGTCGCTGCCGACAGGCGCCGTACGGTGCGCAGCGCCGTGAGCAGGTCTTCACTGCCCCCGGCAATCAGGAATTCTTCTTCGGTACCGACGATCAGGTCAAAGCGCGCCAGGATCCCTTGCACATGCTGACTGACGTTCTGATCGGCAACAAACCGGGTTTCGCCGTCCGCCTTGCCGGCCAAGCCCCAGAGGACCGGGCGATAGTCGATGTCCAGCACACGTTTGACGTCGTGCTTTTCGGCGTATTCCAGCGCCTGGAGGCTGGCCTGATACACGCCCTCGGTGGAGAAATGCGTGCCGGTGACCAGCAGGGCTTTGCTGGAGGCGATGAAGCGTTCGCTGATGTCTTCGGGCCGTAGCGCCATGTCGGCACAGTTCTCGCGGTAGAACACCAACGGAAAGGTTTCACGGTCCTTGAGCCCCAGCAGAACCATCGCGGTCAGGCGCTGCGGATCGACCTTGATGCCGCTGACATCACAGCCTTCGCGGGCCAGGGACTCGACGAGAAAACGCCCCATGTGGTCATCGCCGACCCGCGTCAGCATCGCTGACTTGAGACCCAGGCGAGCCGTTCCAAACGCAATATTCGCCGAAGAACCGCCCAGGTATTTGGCGAAGCTTGAGACATCTTCCAATCGTGCGCCCACCTGCTGGGCATAGAGATCGACGCCCAGGCGCCCGAGGCAAATCAGATCCAATTGACGCCCACTGGCAAAACGAGTCTGGCCCATGCTGGCTCCTGTTATTTTTATCAGCCTGCGTCGGCCGTCGTGAAGGCGGCGACGCTCTTGGTGGATGCAGACTAAAACGTCCGACGACACCAATCAATATTTATTCCATAAATATTTACGATGGAATAATTTTTCCATTAAACTTTCATAGCAGTGTTTCTGCACCGGTGCACCGTTTCAGCAGCGCCACAGGCCGCGATACCGAGGTTCTTTTTTGCGCCTACGCTGTAGACTTGCGCCGTACGCCATGAGTGCTCCAATAGTGTGTGCATGCCCAGGCTCGACAGCTGCTACGCGATACCTCTTATGCCCGTAACGTCAGAAGGATTTTTCATGCCCCGTACCGATCAGCAGGCCAGCCCTGAGAAGGCCCCGGAAAATGATCCCGCCAGTCCCCCGATCAACGCCGAGCGCCTGCTACAGCTGATCACCGACGAGTATGAAAGCCTGCCACGCCAGCTCAAGCGTATCGCCAGCTACATGAGCCAGCAGAGCGACCGGATCATGGTCGATCGCATCAGTGATATCGCCCGGGAATGCGAAGTGCATCCCTCGGCCATCGTGCGTTTCTCCCAGCGTTTTGGCTTCAGTGGCTTCAGCGAGATGCAGTCGCTGTTTCGCGAGGCGTATACCCACAAGACCACGCCGGTCCAGAACTACCAGCAGCGCATCCGCAGCATGATCGCCAACAAGTCACAGAAAGCCAGCGGCGGCGACCTGGCCCGTGAATGCGTGCATGCGACGTTGTCGGGCATCGAGCGCCTGGGGCATGAGCTGGATGACGCGGCCTTCGAGAAAGCCGTGGATCTTGTGGTCAACGCCGACAATATCTACGTGGTCGGCGTGCGTCGCTCTTTCGCCGTGGCTGATTACCTGGTCTACAACCTGCAACACACCAATAAACGCATCCACCTGGTGTCCGGCCTGGGCGGCAGCTACCGCGAACAGATGCGCAGCGTGCGCGCCAATGATCTGGTGATCGCGATCAGCTTTACCCCCTACGGCAAGGAAACCCAGCATTGCCTGCGCATTGCCCAGCATCACCAGGCGAAAACCCTGATCATCACCGACAGCAACCTGTCGCCGCTGGCCAAGCGGGCGAATGCGGTGTTGCTGGTGAATGAGGGTTCGTCGTTTGCGTTCCGCTCGTTGAGTGCAACGCTGTGCCTGTGCCAGGCGTTATTTATCGCGGTGGCGTATCGGTTGGAGCTGAAGGTGGATGAGATTCATGAGCAGGTCGGGTTTGAGGACTGAGATCGACCGCGCACAAAAAAGGCCGCCCTGCCAGTGCAGAGCGGCCTTGGTCAAGCCTGACGGATCACATGAAGATCGCGATCAGGATAATGATCGGGATCGGGATACCGAGGAACCACAGCAGTAATGAGCGCATAACGTTCTCCTTGAATTAACGAACAGGTGGCAGCGAAGGATCGGTGTCCAGGTACACCACGGTGTCCCGGCGGCGACCGCCGAAGGTCGCGGCGAAGCTGGCAAAAAACGCACCGCACAGCAGCGCGACGAACATCCACAACGAGGTCCAGGCGGCCACGGTGCTGGCCGTGTCGGCCGCTTGCTTGGCCTTCAACTTGGCCTCTTCCACGGTTTTGCGAGCCTGCGCATAAACCTCGTCGACCCGACGCTCGGCATCGGCCTGGGTAAGGTTGGTGCGCTGGCTGATCAACTGCGCCAGATAGGCACGGTCTTGCGGCAGCAGCTCACCGTCATTCTCCAGCGTGCGGGTAAAAATCCGCGCCGCGACGGCATGCACCGCATCGTCGCTGGTGGCGGCCGGACGGTCATCGCGGAACAGGCTGTCGACGTAATAACCGAAGTTTTCGCCATTGCCGCTGGCGGCCTGGCTCAACCCGCTGGCGGCACCCGATGCGACGCTGGCGCCGGCTTGCACGCCGCCACTGACGATGCTGCTCACCGAGCCCACCACCAGCGTGGCCGTCATCAAGGTAGCCACCGCCCACGCGAGGAAGCCATGCGCGGTGTCGCGGAAATACACTTCATCGCCATGCAGATTGGCCCACCTGACCCGCAACCGTCCGGCGATGTAACCGCCCAACCCGGCTGCAACGATCTGCGTGAACGCCAACCAGACGATCGTCGAAATGCCCAGGCCCTTGGCACTGACGCCGCTGTCGGCCCACGGCGAAACGGCCGAAAAACCCAGGCCAAAACCCAACAGCACGAGGATCAGCGAGAGCGCCGCGGCCGCCGCCGCCCCGGCAAAAATCGCTCCCCAGGAAACCCCGGAAAGCGTGCTTGACGCTTGCAGCGTGGATGAGGACGTCATCATTGTTGTTATGCTCCTTGGATAGAAAATAGTGTCACAGGTCTCAAAAGGGACAGTGCAGGCAACGTGCCACCCGAAACCGAATAAAAACTCTATCCATTTCAAATAGTTAAGTAATTTGAACTTTCCACAAGCGTGCAACTTGCAAGACTCGCCCGTAGGCAGCAGGTTTTCTGCACGCTCCCGTCGCCATCGCCGTTGTCGAGCTACCAGCGAGGCTGCGTCTGCAAACATGAAGTTTTTTTTAGCAAGACGCCGGGCGTTTCTTGGCAAAATGCTTGTACTTCAGTGTGAATGGCTCACCAGGTATTACTTATGACGCGCATTTTGACTATCGAAGACGACGCCGTAACGGCCCGCGAGATCGTCGCTGAGTTGAGTAGCCATGGACTCGACGTGGACTGGGTCGACAACGGCCGCGAAGGCCTGGCGCGAGCCGTAAGTGGGGATTACGACCTGATCACCCTCGATCGCATGCTCCCGGAACTGGATGGCCTGGCCATCGTCACCACCTTGCGCACCATCGGGGTATCGACGCCGATCCTGATGATCAGCGCCCTGTCCGATGTCGATGAACGCGTGCGCGGCCTGCGCGCCGGGGGCGATGACTATCTGACCAAGCCCTTCGCCTCTGACGAAATGGCAGCCCGGGTCGAGGTGCTGCTACGGCGTAACAGTACGCTCAAGGCGTCAGATACGGCGCTGCGGGTGGCCGACCTGGAACTGAACCTGATCAGTCGCGAAGCCAGTCGCGCCGACCAGCCCCTGAGCTTGCTGCCCACCGAATACAAACTGCTGGAATTCCTGATGCGCAATACCGGGCAAATTCTCTCGCGGATGATGATTTTCGAGGAAGTCTGGGGCTATCACTTCGACCCCGGCACCAACCTGATCGACGTCCATATCGGCCGTCTGCGCAAGAAAATCGACCCGCCGGGCCTGACACCACTGATCCGTACGGTACGAGGTTCGGGTTATGTCATTGCTGAACCCGTCTAAAGGCTGGCGCTCTTCCAGCAGCCGTTTGCTTGCGCTGTACAGCACGTTGTTCGTGGCCTGGAGCTGCATCCTCATGGGGGTGCTGTACTACGAAGTGTCGGGCTATCTGAGTAACCTCTCCCGCCACTCGCTTCTGCAGCGCCAACACTTGTTCCAGCGCTTCGAAGGCGAGCAACTGGTGGAAGCCCTGACCACCAGCATGACCTTCGACATGAAGGGCGTCGACGCCTACGGCCTGTTCGACGAGCAGTTTCGCCCCTTGAGCGGGCCGATCCTGCAAGTGCCACCGCTGCTGCCCCTGGACGGGCGCATCCACGCCCTGGAGCACTGCATCGAGTCCAGCGACCCGACGCTGCCCCAGGACAGTTGCGACGCCGTGGCCACCCGCACCGCGGACGGCCGCTGGCTGATTCTGGTACGCGAGAACGGTTCGCTGTTCGGCGTCACCCGGATCATTCTGCACGCGCTGCTGTGGGCGTTGTCGTTGACCATTATCCCCGGCGTCGCTGGCTGGCATCTGCTGCGCAGGCGTCCGCTGCAACGGATTCGCGGGATCCAGGCCAGCGCCGAAGCGATTGTCGCCGGCGACCTGACGCGTCGCCTGCCGCTGTCCAACCGGCGTGACGAACTGGACATGCTGGCGGCCATCGTCAACGCCATGCTCGATCGCATCGAAAAACTGATGCACGAGGTCAAGGGCGTGTGCGACAACATCGCCCATGACCTGCGCACGCCGTTGACCCGGTTGCGGGCGCAGTTGTACCGGATCAAACAGCAGGCCGACGCAGGCTCGCCCCCTGCCTTGCAACTGGATGAGGTAATCAGCGAAACCGACACCCTGATGGCGCGGTTTCGCGGGTTGCTGCGCATTTCCGAGCTGGAGGACCATCAACGCCGCTCCGGTTTCCTGAGCCTGGATCCGCTGCCTTTGCTTCGCGAACTCCACGACTTCTACCTGCCCCTGGCGGAGGAAGGCCAGATGCAATTGCTGTTGCAAGTGCCCGAATCGCTGCCGTGGATCACCGGCGACCGCGCGCTGCTGTTCGAGGCGTTGGCCAACCTGTTGAGCAACTCGATCAAGTTCACTCCGCCAGGCGGTGAAGTGATTCTGCGGGCGGTCAACGATGGAGGCAGCACACGGATCGAAGTCCTCGACTCCGGCCCCGGCATTCCCGCGGCCGAACAAGCGGCGGTATTCCAGCGCTTTTATCGGGTCGATGAAAGTGACCAGCACGGCGGGTTCGGTCTGGGCCTGTCGATTGTCGCGGCGATCGTCAACTTGCATGGATTCAAACTGGAGGTGGGCACCAGCGAGCGCGGTGGCGCGCGACTGATGCTGGAATGTCGACAGCAGTTGATGCCGCAAGCCTGAACGTCAGGCGCGCCGCTAAAAGGCTTGAGCCTCGCGCCCCAAGTCTTCGGTGGCCTGCCGGTACTGGCGCGGGGTGAATCCGGTCAGCGCCTTGAACTGGCGGGTAAACGCACTGTGATCGGTGTAGCCACACTGGAGTGCGACATCGGTGATCGGCATATCGGTATGCAACAAGCGGTGGGCATGTTCCAGGCGCACTTTCTGGATCATCTGGCGGGGGGTCAGGTGGAACACGCGCTTGCAGTAGCGCTCCAGTTGCGCCACTGAAATACCGGCGATCCGCGTCAGTTCGCCCAAGCTCACACGCCGGTTGAAATGCGCGCGAATGTGCTCATCCACCGCCGCCAGCCGTTGATAGGCAGGATGCGTTTCGCTGGCCGATTGCAGGTCGACGGAAATGCCCGCCAACCCGATGATTGCGCCGTCACGGTTATACAACGGCCATTTGTGGGTCAGGCACCAACCGGGCTCGCGACTGCCGTACAGGTGCAACTCCAGTTGATCCTCCAGCACCAACCCTTGCTCCAGCACCCGCCGATCCTGCTCGGTATAACCGGGACCGAGCTGCGCGGGGAACACCTCGGCGCTGGTCTTTCCCAGTAGCGGCTGCAAGTGTTTCAAGCCACAGCGTTGCACCAGCGTGCGGTTGGCCATGACGTAACGCGCCTGGACATCCTTGATAAACATCGTCGCATTCGGAATCACGTCCAGCATCGGCAGCAGCAATGTCACGCCCGCCAGTAACTGCTCGATGGTCTGCGGACGGTTCAAGTCGCTGCCTTGGCAAAGGCTCGCGAACGCATTCTGCATCATGACACTGACGTCCTCACTTTTCGGGTAGGCCAGGCGCCCGCCGAGCAACGCCTGGCCAGCAGATTGCCGGATCATCGCGAGCGTGTCGAGGACTCCTCCCTAGCGGTCGATTGTGCTGATTTCGTCATTGTTACCCGCGCAAAACATCAATCGCGACGCGGCCGATGGGTTCACTGTAACGCCACTGCATGCCTATCCAAAAACCCACAAGAAGGCGCCGCCATGTCAGCCCAAGGCAAGTTCAAGAAACAGCTGTCTCTGATCGACCTCACCTTTATCGGACTGGGAGCCATCTTTGGTTCTGGCTGGTTGTTCGCCGCCAGTCACGTGTCGGCCATCGCCGGTCCGGCGGGGATTTTTTCCTGGATACTCGGCGGTTTTGCCGTGCTGTTACTCGGTATTGTCTATTGCGAGTTGGGCGCAGCATTGCCTCGCGCCGGCGGTGTGGTGCGCTACCCGGTGTATTCCCACGGTCCGCTGCTGGGTTATCTGATGGGCTTTATCACGCTGATCGCCTTCTCAAGCCTGGTGGCGATTGAAGTGGTCGCCGCCCGCCAATATGCCGCCGCGTGGTTTCCCGAGCTGACCAAGGCCGGTTCCAGCGACCCGACGCCTCTCGGATGGTTGCTGCAGTTCGGTCTGCTCTGCCTGTTCTTCGTCCTCAATTACCGCAGCGTGAAGACCTTCGCCATCGCCAACAATCTGGTGAGCGTGTTCAAGTTCATCGTGCCGTTGCTGGTGATCGGGGTGCTGTTCACCTTCTTCAAGCCGGAGAATTTCCATGCCCAGGGTTTCGCGCCGTTTGGCCTCTCGGGCATTGAAATGGCGGTCTCCGCTGGCGGGGTGATTTTCGCTTACCTGGGTCTGACGCCGATCATCTCGGTGGCCAGCGAGGTGAAGAACCCGCAACGCACCATCCCCATTGCGATGATCCTCTCGGTACTGCTGTCCACCGCCATCTATGTATTGCTGCAAGTGGCTTTCCTCGGCGGCGTGCCGACGGAAATGCTCGCCAACGGCTGGGCCGGTATCAGCAAGGAACTGGCGTTGCCATACCGCGATATTGCCCTGGCCCTGGGCGTGGGTTGGCTGGCCTATCTGGTGGTCGCCGACGCGGTCATCTCCCCCAGCGGCTGCGGCAACATCTACATGAACGCGACGCCACGGGTGATCTATGGCTGGGCGCAGACCGGGACCTTCTTCAAGCTCTTCACGCGGATCGATAAAAAGTCCGGCATCCCGCGCCCGGCGCTGTGGCTGACCTTTGGCTTGTCGGTGTTCTGGACCCTGCCATTCCCATCCTGGGAAGCGCTGATCAACGTGGTGTCCGCCGCACTGGTGCTGAGCTACGCCGTCGCCCCGGTATGTGTTGCCGCGCTGCGTCGCAACGCGCCGGACATGCCACGCCCGTTCCGGGTCAAGGGCATGAGTGTACTGGGTCCACTGTCGTTCATCATCGCCGCGCTGATCGTCTATTGGTCCGGCTGGAACACCGTGTCCTGGCTGCTGGGGCTGCAGATCGTGATGTTTGTGGTGTACCTGCTGTGTGGCCGCCTGGTGCCGACCTGGCACCTGAGCCTGGCCCGGCAAGTGCGCTCCAGCGCCTGGCTGATCGGTTTCTACGCGGTGACCATCGTGCTCTCGAAACTCGGCAGTTTCGGCGGTCTGGGCGTGCTCAGTCATCCCTTCGACACCTTGGTCGTCGCGGCCTGCGCGCTGGGGATTTACTACTGGGGCGCGGCCACCGGTGTACCGGCGCACCTGATTCAACTCGAACACGAAGACGATGAAAGCGAAGCCGTGCTGCCCACCGCAGCGACGCCTATCGCCGGCACTCAACTTTCGTCTTGAAGACCCGCCAAGCACTCAAGGGACAGGTTTATGAAACGACTACACGTGATTGACTCGCACACCGGCGGCGAACCCACGCGGCTGGTCATGCAGGGTTTTCCCGAGCTTGCCGGCAGCACCTTGCCTGAACAGCTCGACAGCTTGCGCAGCCAGCATGACCAATGGCGTCGCGCCTGCCTGCTGGAGCCTCGTGGCAACGATGTGCTGGTGGGTGCGCTGTACTGCGCGCCGGTTTCCGAGGGCGCCACCTGTGGTGTGATTTTCTTCAACAATACCGGTTACCTCGGTATGTGTGGCCACGGCACCATCGGCCTCGTCGCGTCATTGCACTACCTGGGGCGCATCGCTCCAGGCGTGCACCAGATCGACACCCCGGTCGGTACGGTCAGCGCCACCTTGCATGAGGACGGCGCCGTCACCCTGCGCAACGTGCCCGCCTATCGCTATCGCCGGCAAGTGCCGGTGGAGGTGCCCGGATACGGACGGATCCACGGCGATATCGCGTGGGGCGGCAACTGGTTCTTCCTGGTCTCCGAGCATGGCCAGACGTTGCACATGGACTACGTCGACAGCCTCACCGACTTCACCTGGGCGATGCTCAAGGCCCTCGAGGACCAAGGTATTCACGGTGAAGACGGCACCCTGATTGACCATATCGAACTGTTTGCCGACGACGACCAGGCGGACAGCCGCAACTTCGTCATGTGTCCCGGCAAAGCTTACGATCGCTCGCCCTGCGGCACCGGCACCAGCGCCAAACTGGCGTGCCTGGCCGCCGATGGAAAGCTGGCGCCCGGTGAGCCCTGGGTGCAAGCGAGCATCACCGCCAGCCAATTCGAAGGCCGTTTTGAATGGGAAGGCGAACGCATCCGTCCCTACATCACCGGCCGCGCCTACATGACCGCCGACAGCACGCTGCTGATCGACGCGCAGGATCCCTTCGCCTGGGGCATTTGAAATGCCTCGGCTTGGCTTCAACAGACCTTTCCCAAGGAGATAGAACAATGAGCGATAACATCTTCACCGGTTGCATTCCCGCCCTGATGACGCCCTGCACCGCCGAGCGCAAACCGGATTTCGACGCCCTGGTCGCCAAGGGCCGTGAACTGATCGATATCGGCATGAGCGCCGTGGTCTACTGCGGTTCCATGGGCGACTGGCCGTTGCTGACCGAAGCCGAACGCCAGGAAGGCGTGGCGCGCCTGGTGGCTGCCGGCGTGCCAACCATCGTCGGCACCGGCGCGGTCAACAGCCGTGAAGCGGTGGCCCATGCCGCCCATGCGGCGAAGGTCGGCGCCCAGGGTTTGATGGTGATTCCGCGCGTGCTGTCGCGCGGAGCTTCGGCGACCGCGCAAAAGGCCCATTTCGCCGCCATTCTCGGCGCCGCGCCGAACCTGCCGGCGGTGATTTACAACAGTCCTTATTACGGCTTTGCGACCCGCGCCGATTTGTTCTTCGAGCTGCGTCGCGAATACCCCAACCTGATCGGCTTCAAGGAATTCGGCGGCGGCGCCGACTTGCGCTACGCGGCCGAACACATCACGTCCCAGGACGATGCCGTGACCCTGATGGTGGGGGTCGATACCCAAGTGGTGCATGGTTTCGTCAACTGCAGCGCCACCGGCGCCATCACCGGCATCGGCAACGCCTTGCCACGGGAAGTCCTGCAACTGGTCGCATTGAGCAAGAAGGCCGCCAAGGGTGACGCCAAGGCCCGCCGGCTGGCCCGCGAACTGGAAGCCGCGCTGGCGGTGTTGTCGTCCTTCGATGAAGGCTGCGACCTGGTGCTGTATTACAAGCACCTGATGGTGCTCAATGGCGACCTGGCCTACAGCCTGCACTTCAACGCGAGCGATGCGCTCAGCGATGCCCAACGACGTTATGCCGAGAACCAGTACAGCCTGTTCCGTCAGTGGTATGCCAACTGGTCGGCCGAGCAGAACGCCAACTGATAGCCGGTGCGCCGCTGTGAGGCAACTCGACCTCCCAGCGGTCAGAGGCTTTTCCAGGACCTTCATTATCAGGATCGAACCATGACACTGACAGGCAACATGCTGATCGGTCAGCACGCCATTCCAGGCAGCCGCGAGGCGATCCGCGGCATCAATCCCGCAACCCATGCCGCGCTGGAGCCGGCCTACCACGGCGGCTCCATCGAGCAGGTCGAGCAAGCCTGCGCGTTGGCGTGGTCAGCCTTCGATCGCTATTGCGAAACACCGTTGGCGGCGCGTGCCGAATTCCTTGAAGCGATCGCCAACGAAATCGAAGCCCTGGGCGATGAATTGATCGAACGTGCGGTCGCCGAAACCGGCCTGGCACCACCTCGCATTCAGGGTGAACGGGGTCGCACCTGCCAGCAACTGCGTACTTTTGCGCGCACCGTGCGCAGCGGTGAATGGCTGGACGTGCGGGTCGACACCCCACAACCGCAACGCCAACCGCTGCCCCGTGCGGATCTGCGCCAGCGCCAGGTGCCCCTGGGGCCGGTGGCCGTGTTCGGCGCCAGCAACTTTCCGCTGGCCTTCTCGGTGGCCGGCGGCGACACCGCGTCGGCGCTCGCCGCCGGTTGCCCGGTGATCGTCAAGGCCCATAGCGCCCATCCCGGCACCAGCGAGCTGGTAGGCCGCGCGGTGGCTCGGGCCGTCAAACACTGCGGGTTGCCCGACGGGGTGTTTTCGCTGCTGTTCGGCTCCGGACGCGAAGTGGGGGTGGCCTTGGTCAACGATTCGCGTATCAAGGCGGTGGGCTTCACCGGTTCGCGAAGTGGCGGTATCGCGCTGTGCACGGCGGCGCAGGCGCGTCCCGAGCCAATCCCGGTGTACGCGGAGATGAGTTCAATCAACCCGGTCTACCTGTTCCCAGCCGCGCTCAAGTCCCGCGGCGAAACGCTGGCGCAAGGTTTTGTCACCTCCCTGACCCAAGGTGCCGGCCAGTTCTGCACCAATCCCGGCCTGGTGATTGCCGTTCAGGGGCCGGACCTGGCGCGCTTTATCAGCACCGCCAGCGACCTGCTGCGACGCACTCCCGCCCAGACCATGCTCGCCCCCGGCATCTTCAACGCCTATGAAACGGGTGTCGGCACCTTGGCCGACCATGCCCAAGTCGTGGCCAGCGGATTGGCAGCCGAAGGCCCGAACCAATGCCAGGCGCACCTGTTCGTCACTGGCGCGCAGGATTTCCTGGCCAACCACCGCCTGCAAACCGAAGTCTTCGGCGCCGCATCGCTGATTGTGCAATGCACCAGCGCAGAGGAAATGCACAAGGTGACAGAACACCTCGAAGGCCAGTTGACCGCCACCCTGCACCTCGATGACCCCGACCTTGAGCACGCACGCGCACTGCTGCCTGCCCTGGAGCGCAAGGCCGGACGCCTGCTGGTGAATGGCTGGCCGACCGGCGTTGAAGTGTGCGACGCCATGGTCCATGGCGGCCCATTCCCGGCCACCTCGGACTCGCGTTCGACCTCGGTGGGCACCGCCGCCATCCTGCGGTTCCTGCGCCCGGTGTGCTACCAGGATTTTCCGGACAGCTTGTTGCCAACCGCGCTCCAGCAGGCCAACCCGCTGTCGTTGCGGCGTTTGCTCGACGGTCAGAGAGAAGCCTAGGCCATGTCCAATTCCCCTCCGGTAAACAGCCTGACGGATCAGGCCGACGTAGCGGTGGTCGGCGCCGGCATCATCGGCGTCGCCTGTGCCTTGCAACTGGCTCGCCATGGCCGCCGCGTGGTCGTCATCGACCCGCAGGCACCCGGCATGGGCGCCTCGTTCGGGAATGCCGGGCACCTGGCGACCGAGCAAGTGTTTCCGATCGCCGATATGTCGATCCTCACACGCTTGCCCGGCATGCTCATGGACCCGATGGGCCCGTTACGCCTGGACTGGAAATACCTGCCTCGCGCCCTGCCCTGGTTCATGCGCCTGCTGCTGAACCTGCGCCCGGCGCCGTACCAGCGCACGGTAGCCGGTATTCGCGCGCTCAATGAAAGCAGCCTGGGTGCCTGGCAGCGTTTGCTTGGGTCGATAGGCCGGACCGATCTGTTGAAGCAAGACGGCTCGCTGCTGGTGTTCGAACATGCGGACTCACGCGCAGCCATTGAAGCGCTGCAGGCACGCATGCGCCAGCAACAGGTGCCGGTCGAGTCCTGGTCCGCCGCTGCCGTACAGGCGGCGGCGCCACAATTGAGTGAGCGGATTCTGGGCGGCTTGTTCTTTGCAGAAACCGGGCATTTTCTCGACCCGTATCGGGTCGTTTGCGCATTGGTCGAGGCTGCCAGGAACCACGGTGTGCAGTTCCTCCAACAGCGGGTCGAGAATGGCCGAATTGAGGCGCAGGGTGTGTCATTGCTCACGGATAAGGGCCCGTTGTCAGCGCGTCAGGTATTGATCGCTTGCGGCGCGCACTCGGCCAGGCTGACCCTCGCGCTGACCGGCAGAAAAGTGCCGTTGGACACCGAGCGTGGCTATCACCTGATGCTGCCGCAGGAACAGCAGCGGCTACCGTTCGCTGTCACCTCGCTGGAACGCAAATTCATCATGACGCCGATGGTCGATGGCCTGAGGCTGGCGGGTACTGTCGAGTTCGCCGGCCTGGATCGGCCGCCGAACATGGCGCGTGCGTGGCAATTGCACCGTTTGAGCCGGGGTCTGTTTCGGCGTGACTTGAACGCCGAGGGCGCCACGCCATGGATGGGATTTCGCCCGTCCTTGCCGGACTCCCTGCCCGTCATCGATCAAGTCTGCGACGGCAAGGTGCTGCTGGCTTTCGGCCACCAACATTTGGGCCTGACTCAAGCGGCCGTCACCGCGGAACTCATTGCACACCTGACCTCACCGATGGACGGGCCCGCGTCATCGGGTTTGCCGACACTGACGCCTTATCGATTGACCCGGTTCTGAGGGGGACGCGCTTGGCCCTCAGCTAAAAATAGTTTGTTACAACTACCCGCCTTGCTGTGCAAGAACTTTGAGCTGTAGACCGGTTCTTAAACACAAGACGTGTCTCAACCCATGAGCGTCTGATCATTACCTGCTGAGGTTCACATAATGCGAATGACACTGCCTGCCCTGGCCCTGGGCATACTGGTTACACAGGGCGCCATGGCTGCTGGAGACGGCACCGCCGCTATCGGAGGCGGTTTGGGTGGCGCTCTGGGTAACGTTGTCGGTCAACAGATCGGTGGATCCACAGGTGCTGCCGTCGGCGCGGGCGTTGGCGGCGCGGCGGGGAGCGCCATCGGTGCACCGCGCGGCAACAGGACCGAAGCCGCCATTGGTGGCGGCCTCGGGTCGGCGGGTGGCTCAGTGATCGGCAATCGCCTCGGCGGCTCCACCGGCTCCACTATTGGCGCCGGCCTGGGAGGCGCGGCGGGTGGCGCCATCGGCAATAACCTCGCCGACGACGATGGCAAGCATCGCTCCGGTGGCAAGAAGTACAAGAACAAACACAAACACAAGAACAAACACCGCTGATGCCCTGACGAGCGTCAAGCAGAGCCCGGCCAACTGCCGGGCTTGTTGTTTCTGGCGGGTGCCCTGCTCTGCTAGCGTGGCGATCCTCGATGCAGGCTACAACCTGCCGTTCATATTGATATCCTCAACCTTTCCCGTGGACTGGTTCGGATAGACGCTCATGTTGACTGGCTTGAATCACCTTACCCTGGCGGTTGTGGACCTCTCTCGCAGCATCGAATTTTATCTGGCGCTGCCCGGCTTTAGATTGGCTGCTCGCTGGGACACCGGGGCTTATCTTTCTCTCGGTGATCTCTGGCTGTGCCTTTCTCTCGATGAGAACCGAGTGACGCAAAAGCAGCCTGACTACACTCATTGTGCATTTTCGGTGGAGCAGGCTGACTTTGAAGAAGTCACTGCTTATCTGCGGCTTCGTAACGTTACCGAGTGGAAATCCAATTCGAGCGAAGGTCACTCGTTTTATTTTGTAGATCCCGACGGACATCGCCTGGAACTGCATGTAGGCAGTCTTGCTTCACGGCTTGAGCAATGCCGACGTGAGCCGTATGCAGGTATGAAGTTCTTTGACTGAAGCGTCCAGGCCCCCTGGAGCATAGTTACTGCCGCATCAGTGGACGCCTGCTTGACCTACGCAAGGTTGGTTCCCCATTCGCTTAGCCTCATTTGAATGAATCAACGCGTTGAGTTGGAGGCTGTTTCCAACGTCGAAGCGATGAGATCGCGTAGCCACATATGGGCGGGATCTCGGTGCAGTCGTTCGGGCCATAACATAAGCATTTCAAAACCCGGAATGGCGAGCGGAGGCATTTGGACGTGAAGTGCTGGCTCATCTCGCACCAGCCTTTCGGGCACCACGGCAACCAAGTCGCTGTGCGCCAATGCTGAGACGAGCGAGTTGAAATTAGACACTGACAATACGACTCGTCGATCCAGACCTTTAGCTGCCAGTGCCTGGTCAGTACTCCCAACGAACCCAGCGCCATTCGGTGACATGACGGCATGTTCAAGGCCACAGAACGCTTTGAGCGATAGCTGGGTTGCCAAAGCGGGATGATCGCGTCGCCCGGCCAGCACATAGCGTTCGTGAACTAAAGACCGCTGACGCAGTTTTGGCGGCGCGTCATCGCGAGTGTGCAGCGCCAGATCGAGCTGGCCGTTTTCCAGATCATTGGCAAGGTTAACGGGGTTTTTGTTCACCAGCGCCAACCGGGTATTCGGGGCTAGACGCCTGAGCAGTGCTAGCGACGGCCAGATTAAAGCGGTAGTTGCGTAATCACTGGCAGCCACCCTCCACGTCTGATTGGACAGGGCAGGCTCAAAAGTGACACCAGGACTCAGTGCGCCTTCCAGAGCTACCAGCGCTTCACGCAGTGGCCCGCGCAATTCACGGGCACGCTCGGTAGGCGACATCCCTCGGGGGCCGGGCAGCAACAATGGATCGTCCAGAATGTCTCTCAGTCGACCCAATTGCAGGCTGACGGTCGGTTGCGCGAGATTGAGCAATCGCGCCGCCCGTGTAACGTTTTGCTCGGACAACAGCGCATCCAACGTGACCAATAAATTAAGATCCAGACGGCGTAAGGTATTGTGCATATAAATACCACGTGTTTCGGAAATTCATTTCCATCATATCGGATTCGTGGCTACGGTGAGGAATACATCCACTCGGAGCCCCTCATGAAGCTACTGTTGATCTACGCTCACCCTGAACCCCGTTCGCTCAATGGCTCGCTCAGGGATTTCGCGATCGCTCACCTGAAAGCCGCAGGCCACGAGGTCAAGGTCTCGGACCTATACGATATGCGTTGGAAGGCGCTCATTGACCCGGACGACGCCCCAGGCTATGACGACGAAAACCCTTTCAACCCCGCAATAGAGTCGCAGCGTGTATTTGCCGCCGGCACCCAACCGACAGACATTGAGGAGGAGCAGGCCAAATTGCGATGGGCAGACGCCGTGATCCTTCAATTCCCACTCTGGTGGTTCTCGATGCCAGCGATCCTCAAGGGCTGGGTCGAACGCGTCTACGCCTATGGATTTGCCTATGGTGTCGGCGAACATAGCGAAAGCCATTGGGGCGATCGCTACGGCGAAGGTAGCATGGCAGGAAAGCGTGCAATGTTGGTGGTCACTCTGGGCGGGTGGGAGTCCCATTACAGTGGCCGAGGGGTAAACGGTGCGCTGGATGACCTGCTATTCCCTATCCAGCATGGGATGCTTTTCTATCCTGGGTTCACGGTCATGCCGCCCTTCCCAATCTATAAAACCAGCAAAATGGACGCCGCTCGGTTCGAACAGCTATGCACGGCCTATGCGGCTCGGCTGGATAACCTGTTCAGTGATCAGCCCTTGCCGTTTCGTCGCCAGAATGCCGGGGACTATGAAATTCCGGCGTTGACACTTAAACCGCATCTCGCACCCGGCCGTCACGATTTGGGCATCCATATCTGTGAGGGAATGACGCCTGAAGGCTAGAAGTGCGCTGGCGAATGGTGAGCATTTTTTCTGGAGTTGGAAAGGTGTGATCGCCGGACGGTTGCCTACCTCGGACTTTCCTTTGTTTGCGATTTATCCTCCCGCGAGCAGGACGACAGGCTTGTCAGCTCACCACAGGATCGCTAATGTCGCCTCATGACTCATCATTGCCTCACCTCGACAACCACCACCACGACCGCAGAAAGCGGAGCGTGCGAGGTGTCGTGAGCCAATAGCAAACGAACTTCAAAGGCCCGCCAGCGATGGACAGGGCCTTTTTCATGCCCTTGTGTCGCTGGTTCAAACGCAAGGAGATGCACCCATGTACGCCCTGTTGATACTCGATATCCAAGTTGGGCTGGTCCAGGGCCCGGAAAAGCCATGGCGCGGCGAAGCGCTGTTGAAAACCGTGAACGTCCTGATGGACCAAGCACGCAGCGCAGGTGCTGCGATTTTTCTGGCACGCCACATCGGCCCCGTGGGATCCCCCATCGAACCCGGCAGCCCACTGACGCTGCTTGCGCCAGAGCTGACACTGCGGGGTGGAGAGGTGGTGTTTGAAAAGCGCCGTCCCAACGCCTTCGAGATGACCGACCTGGCGGATAACCTGCGCGCTCGCGGTGTTACCGGCGTGGTGATCGCTGGGATGAAAACTCAATACTGCGTCGACAGCACCTGCCGTGCGGCTCGTGACCTTGGCTTCGATGCGATACTGGTAGCCGACGGCCATACCTGCTCCGACACTGCTGTGATGAAAGCCGAGGACATCGTCGCTCATCACAATGCAACGCTGGATGGCCCGTTCTGCCGCCTGGTTCGCGCTGCGCAGTGGCGCTTCTAAATAGAAATCGCGCAAGACGTCGCAGACACCAAGGACGGCTTCGGCAGGCACACCGCGGCGTGCCGGGCCGTTTATTGAGCTTGCGCACACGCCTGGCAAATCAGTGTCGATTTCTCGGTGGAGGCACAGGAACAGTCGGCTTAAGATCATCCGACCGGAAGACTCTTGATCACACCCTTTCAATGCACGAGCGACCTCAACAGTCCTCCGGGTGTGGTGAGTCACTGAAGTATTAATCCACGGACCCGGACGTTCAACGTTTGCGCCTGCCGCGCTGAATCGCTGATGTCCGTGCACTTCAAGGCTGATTGTCTATGAATGCTTACAACAACCCTCTTCCGCCCAGGCCCGAAATGGTCAGAGCGATGCTGGGTAGCGACAGCGCCTACGAAGGCGTGTTTTTTACCGCTGTCAAAACCACCGGGATCTTTTGCCGCCCGACCTGTGGCGCACGCAAACCTAAGCCCGAGAATGTTGAATTTTTTTCCTTGGCAACCGAAGCAATGGCAGCAGGTTATCGCCCCTGCCTGCGCTGCAAGCCGCTGGATCTGGCCGCGTCGGCGCCGGAGTGGGTCAGGGAGCTGTTTGCCGCGGTGACTGCAGCGCCCGATGCCCGCTGGAGTGACGCCGAGTTGCTGACGCGGGGCGTTGAGCCCCTGCGCTTACGCAGGTGGTTCAAACAGCATTTTGGCATGACGTTTCATGCCTGGCTGCGCTCTCGCCGGCTGGGGATAGCGTTAGGTCGTATCGTTGTGGGTGAGACTTTGGATAACACAGCATTCGATTCCGGGTACGAGTCGCTCAGTGGATTCAGAGACGCGTTCAAAAAAACCTTTCAAATGACCCCCGGCAAAGCCACTGAGACGTCTCTGCTGCTGTACCGTCATCTGACCACACCCTTGGGCCCGATGATTGCCATGGCAGAAGAACGCGGTCTGGTGCTGCTCGAGTTTCTTGACCGCCCGGCACTCACCGCAGAACTGCATGAATTACGCCAGCGCTATGGGTATTCGATCGCTCCAGGCGAGCACCCTTACCTTCAGCAGATCGAAACCCAGCTGAAACTCTACTTTGAAGGCACGCTGAAAAACTTCTCGGTCCCGCTGCATCTGCCAGGCAGCCCTTTTGACCAGTTGGTCTGGAGCGAGTTACTCAGAATCGGCTACGGACAAACCTCAACCTACGGGGCCATCGCCGAGCATATCGGCAAGCCGGGGGCCGGCCAGGCGGTAGGCAACGCGAATGGCCATAACCGGTTATCGATTGTCGTTCCCTGTCATCGGGTAATCGCCGCCAATGGCGCCCTTACCGGCTATGGCGGCGGGCAACCACGCAAAGAGTTCTTATTGCGCCTGGAGAAGGCTGCTTTGCAGATAACCCAACAACAGGCATTTGCATTGGAGGGGTTGGCAGATACACGAGCCCCTTTGGCGAACAAAACAGACGGAGCACGCTAGTCACCCCCGCGAGAATCAGACGGGGTCGTCAACATCGGCCCGGCGGTGGCTGAAACCGCCTGAACGGTACAAGATGGGACTTGGGTCGGGTCCCCGATCCATGACACGTCAATGCATCGCAAACACCCACGGCCTGGCTTTCGGCGGCAAGTGATCAGCAGGCGCCAGGCGGTATGCCATCTTTATTGAAATCCTTCAGCCGCTGCCGTTCTTCCTCCGTCGAATGCGCGGGCGTTTCCTGGTCCGGTTCTTTTTTCTTTTCTTCAGTCATTGCTGTCCTCCTGGGAGGTAGTTAGGGGGCGCGGCGCAATGCCTCGATCAGCTCGCTCTTGCGCATGGTCGAGCGGCCAGCGACTTTCTGCGCGCGCGCCCGGTTCATCAACTCTGCTTTGTCCATGTCCTCTAAATGCTGCCCCGGTCGCGGTACACCCTGACGGGTGGCGCTGGCCCGCCGGGCAGAGGACTTGCGGGCCTTCGCCTTGCTGTCCTCGCTGGTTTTCTGCCCCGAGCCGCCCTTGCGCTCTCCGCCGCCCGACTGCTTATTAACTGTCGCCCAGGCAAGCCTCTGCGCCTCATCCGTGGGAACACCTTGGGTTTCGTAGCTCTCCTCAATGTGTTCGGCCTTACGTTTCTGCTTATCGGTGTACTTAACTTTGTCGCCGCGTGGCATGGTCGCACCCTCACAGTTATCAGTCGTACTGCCTACTGCTGTAGAGAGACTGACTGAGCCTGCGTTCGGACGATTCGACCAACGGTTTGCCGACCTCACCCATCGCCAAAACCCACGAGATCGCGGCTTTGGTTAAGCTTGATTTTTATGGCAAGGAGCCCATCCGATGATGTTTAAAAAACGCTGATAATACTCGGGGGCGTGCTGGTTTCAGGCTGCGGAACCGTCACTACAACTGACCCAACCCCAGAAACACAAAACCCCGCATCAGCGGGGCTTTCGTTTGAATCTTGGCGGGGAATCAGGTTGCCGAGAATGTACGCGGAGCCTTGGCGGCTCTGGACCTAAATGAAGAGCTCATCAAAATGGCGATCGCGGTCCTGATGACACCGGAGTGAACTGCTCACCGCTATCAAGGTGACGCTTTCAATCCTCCAGCGTCACCCATGGTTGGATGTTTGCACCAAACAGGGTGCACGTTGCTTGACTTTTAAAGGTCGCCGTCCTAGCCTCTGTTAAGGCTAAATAAAACCATAGCAAATGGTTAATTCAGCTTCAAAGGATTGGATTCATTTGTCACTCCTAATGGAATAAGGAGCCCATCAAATTGCCCAGCCACGCCAAAAATCTAACAGTATATTCATCGAAAACACACGGTGAATTTCTAAGTGCGCGTGTTCAATTGATCATGCACACATACATTTTTAATCAGTACCATCTGACTGTAGAACAAGCACTTCAACGCGAAACTGGACACCAAGTCCCTCCGTGGCAATCTATCACAGGCAACAATAAAACCCACCCAAAAGGAGCAACCGCCTATAAATAGACATAAAAATTACTGGAGCTAGACTTAAACGAAATCCTGCAAACGCATTGCTAACTCAATAAAGGGAATTATTCCGATGGCTAAAAGAAGCGTTGATGTTTATTTTGAGAATTTCCTCGATTCCAACTTGAGCTTGACTCAGAATTCTCTGAAGTTAGATCATGGGGAATGGGACACCTATCCTCCGCAGAAAATATTGAAGATGAACGATAATGTTCCCGGCAAAGGCTATTGGAAAACAGAGTCGGACGGCTTCGCGACGGGCACGGAGGCACTTTGCTCCTACGCCTTTTATGATGCTGCCGCTGATGAAATTTGCAATATAAATATTCACTGGGACGACCCATACGTGGGATCTAACTCGTATGACATCACGACTGATAGCGATAACGTTAAAGTTTCATATAGTGGCGGGGAAGGCGATAACGCTACTGTGACCTTCAGGGCAGAAAAAAAATAATCTAACGGAGCTGGCCTAGTGGATCAGATAGCCGCCGAGAAAATTTCGAGCGGCTATTTCAAAACTAACGTTTAGACAGTTTGAGCAGTAGAATACAGTCTCAAACTCTTGATAATGCTCGCTGTTAGTCATGGACCAGGAGCCACCACCTCCTGCACGTACGCCGGGCTTCTTGCATCCGCCAGCAATGCAATCACTCTGACAGCATTTACAGATTCCTCGCAGCAGCTAGTCTTTAGGCCTCATCTGCCCCGACTGGAAACTCGAATGGATACGCTTAACAGAGCACAGATCGAGGCGATTCTTTCTAAGCGCTTACCGAATTGTTCAATCAACTGCACTTTAAAAGTGGATAGCACGCTATCTGTAGACGTCATCGGGCCAGACTCTGCGCAATTCACGATTGTGAACATCGACCGAACTCAGTATCACGGGGCGGCAGGCATCAACAAACTCGTCCGGGAAATTCTTGAGGAAATGGTCATTTCCAGGCAGGCGTCTCGTAACACTGGTTCTAGTCGGGCGTAATGAACCTCTGAGCGTGCGATCGGAATATTTCACACCGTCTTCACATTCGGGCGTTTATGGTTACCCAGCTCCTTGTGAACCATTTTCAGCCCGCCCTCCCCATCGCGGGCTTTTCTTTGCCTGAAATTCACTCGTAGCGCCGACGTATCCCTCGTCTACACGTCCTCGGTCGAGCTTTCGCTCCTTTCGATACTCGACAGCCCACACGAGCGGGCTTCTTGTTTCTGATCCAAGAACGTCTTTATCAGCAGCACATCAACCTGAAGTCACTGCCGCGTTTAGAGCGGTAATGATGAAACGGCTGAAAGAATATATGTGAATCTAAGCTCTACCCGACCCAACCGACGGCAGTTTTGGGAATCACATCTGACTCGTCCAGTTTGGAAGCGAACATGCTCACCGCCTCCAGTGCATCGCTGGTACCACTGCGAATCTGCAAGATCACTAAACCGGCCTGATCGGCCAAACTAACACCACGTTGCGCGCCCTCCTGCGTGGAGTTCATGCTGGCAACCGCATCGCGCGTTTCAGAAAGGATTTTACCAATCATGTCGGCGATTTCAGCCGTTGAACGACTGGTGCGCCCTGCTAATTGCCGGACTTCGTCCGCCACTACCGCAAAGCCCCGGCCCTGATCACCCGCCCTCGCGGCTTCAATGGCGGCGTTAAGGGCCAGCAAATTGGTCTGATCAGCGATACCGCGGATAGTATTGACGATGGCGGTGATCTGTTCAGAGCGATCTCCCAACTGACCGACCAGCCGCGCCGAGGAGCCAATGTTGTCAGCTATCTGGCGCATCTCTTTGGCGGTTTCCTGAATGACGCGCGCGCCCTGCTCGGCAACTTTTTCGGTTTCGGCGGAAATGTGATAAGCCCGTGAAGCGCCGCGAGCGTCCTCCTCAAAGCGCTCGACACGCTCAGTGATATCACTGGAGAACTTTATGACCTTCGACAATTTCCCATCAGCGTTATAAACCGGGTTATAGGTCGCTTCCAGCCAGACTACTCGCCCGTCCTTGCCGATCCGCTTGAACTGGTCACTGAAAAACTCGCCGGCATTCAATCGACGCCAAAACTCACTATATTCGCTGCTGCTGACTAAACTTGGCTCGCAAAAAAACCGATGGTGCTTCCCCTTAAGCTCGTTAAGTCCGTATCCCATTGTGCGCATGAAATTCTCGTTGGCGAAGAGAAGGTTGCCCTCAAGATCAAACTCGACCACCCCCATGGCCCGATCAATGGCGTCCATCTTGGCCCGCGTCAACGCTTCCAGAGTCACTTTTTCAGTTACGTCCAACGCATACTTGACGATCCTCAGCACCTGGCCGCGCTCGTCGAGCACCGGGTTGTAACTCGCTTCAAGCCAAACACTCTGCCCAAGCGCGTTGATTCGCTGAAACGTCCCCGATACGAATTTTCCTGCTCGTAATTGCGACCAGAACTGGCTGTAGTCGGAGCTGCTAGTTATGGCCGCTGAGCAGAAGTCACGATGAACTTTGCCGAGCAATTGCTCAGCGCGATACCCCATCGTGACGAGAAAATTTTCATTCGCTCGCAGGACCCTGCCATCCAAGTCGAATTCGACCACCGCCATAGAGCGGCTTAATGCTTCAATCAATCCCCTGTATTCCGCCGTCTCAGCCGTCCTAGCCGCCAGTTCACGTTTGAGCGCTTTATTGAACATGGATGGACCCTCGTTGTTATCTTCGTCGAACACCTCTCTAGCCGATATCGGCGCACAATCCAGCAACTGAATAGCATCACAGTCAATTATGATTTGACGTCAAGAAACCGCCTTATCAATCAATTCATAACCTGCGGCACCAGCGAATGAGTCGAGACTCGAATCACAAAGCCCGGTTGGAAATCACCGCTGCTGGCGAAGGACAAAAGCTGGCAAGCATCAACGTCACGACCGATTTCTAAGCCGCACCCGCCGGTATCAACGACTCGCCGCCGTAAGCGGCTCCCAACCTTCCCCGCCTCTACCCGTCAGCACTCCCCCCGCGCCCATCGGCAACCAGCGGGAGGCATGAGTGTTGACGAATACAGGTGAACAACTCGCCACTTTGGAGGCGACCATGTCAGCACTACGCAAGGCTCAGTTTGAGCACGACGAACGACTGCCGCCTCCGGTGAGCGAGATATCTCAGGAGGTGGCTCGAAGTGAGTGGCTGTACAACGCAGCCGAAGAGCTGGCCAGAGGTGGCAGCGTGGTATTCAAGTGCCACATGCACTCCCAACAAGGCGTCACGGCCTATTCGAAGCCGCCGGTGCCTGGAATCAACAGAAGGTCGCTGCGTGAAGCGAATCAATAAACAGGTCAGCGCGAGACGCCGACCAACCTGGCTCGCACTGCCGGCCAGCGGAATAGAAACCGTCTGTTGAAACCGCAATTGCCCCTTGGGACAAAGCTGAGCGTTCAAGTCAAAGTTTTCATTTGCCTCGAAACTGATAGAAAGCAAACTAATTTCGAAAAAAACCCAAGAAACATTCGCTATAAGAAACCCTTATAGCCGAATATCTGAACAACTAAAATTATAATCTCAATTTGATATCAATTTGACATCACAAAAACTTGTGAACTCTAAATCTTAGAGCTAAGTTAAGTTCTGTTGGCAATCGCCAACAAAAACTCAGGATGAGGATACTGCAATGAGCGACTGTACTTGCAAAGAACATAAAAACTCAGACTCTCACGAACACGTACCCGATTATTCAACAGTCGGGTTCGGCACAAAAGCCGCCTCAAGTCCAAAACTAGATGGTGTGCTAGCCCTTAGGATGTCCGTGTGTGTTGGGGCCAGCTATAATCAGGCCACCAATCAAATCTGCTTTACCATTCCCGTATATGGCGATTACTGTTTAACATCGCCAATTACAATCCCAGTCAGTGGACAGCTAAAAGTTTGTGCTGAGACATGTGGATCTTTTATACCCACAGGTCTTAAGGCCACTGTCTACTTGAACGGAACTGTTCTTTTTACGGCGAATCTGTTTGGCATTTGCTAAACATCAAAGACTAACCGATAGAACCCAAGGAGATACTAAAGCCGGTATCTCTTTGGGCTATTTTTGAATTTTACGCCTAGCAGCCAAAATACACGCACTAGAAGATCTTGTTTTCATTCCTTGTAAGTTACGAACACTCAGCATTATAGATAAATATCTGCGCATTAAAACTACAGGCGCGCAACCTCCAAGAGGTCAGTCATGGCAGCAGTACCGCAGAAAGAACGCTCGGCCAAGTCTGCCAGGAAGCGAGTGGCACTTGCCGAAGAGGAATTGAGGCTCAGGGTTCGACCAGGCACACGCCAAGCCCTGGCCGACCTGATAGAGTGGTCAGGCATTACTGAGCAGGGCGAGGCGCTGACACTGATGATTCATCACCTGCATGCGATGGGTTCGACGAAGTGCCGGCCGCTGCTGAATCCGCCGCGCCACGAAATCGAGATATCGCAAAACATGGCGCGGGAATTCCGCAATAAAAGCATGCTGGCTATCCAGAAAGACCCGGGCGACGAGATCATCGAGCCCGCATAACCCACCCTACTCGCTGCATCCGGTAACGGAGGGCGCCGCCGGGACTAGAGGGACCGTAAATGTGAAGTGGCGACATGATCCGAGTTGGTCAGTGGCTCGATCGATAAATGAACGCCGGCCATCCACTAGCTTTGATTACTGGGCGCTAACACTTGGAACCCATAAAGTGCATGCAGTCGCGGCCTGCGCAATGAGCCAATCATGCTCACGCTTTGCGAAGGGGCGAGGCATCTCATAAGAGATCCGAAGCGCAAAGTTATAGGCGCCAATGACTTCGTTTCCAGTCGGCGTCATTTCTTTCAATTTTGTGTTGGTTTTGAGTCCTTCTACCGCTCCATGTAGAGCTAGCGCCTGCTTGGAGGTGTCTGCACTTTCCTCCAAGATTTTTACCACGATAAAAGCTGCATTGGAGCAGCGATCCATCTTTTCCCACTGCTTCAGCTGTGCCTCATCACCGAGCGCTACAGCAGAGGTGAGCAGCATCAGTGAACCAATCCAAATACGCATAGTTTTGTTCCTTCAAAAATTTCGGCATTAATACCCCAGCTCATGCCAAATTGCCACCACCAGTCGCGGAGGGCGGCGCCTACCTGAGGTAAACGCAATGCCCGTACTTCACAGCGCAATCCACAAGATCGACAAGATCGACAAGAAGCCAGACGGCACCCCGGCAGTTCTGTTCCTCGGCGGCGCAGAGCAAGTCGAAAGCCAGGCCCGTGACGACCTGATGCAGCAGTTCAACGAAAGCTACAACGCAACCACCGGCAAAGGTTGGGGCTTCTTTCACTTTGAGTCTGGCGCACATCCGCTCAGCGGATAGCTCGGTAAGTACCTGGCAGGAGTCAGTGACTTCCTCAAGTTCAGCACCATCGCTGTCGAGCACCTGGCCAAGCTAATGGAGGAGTCGAACCTAATCACCGGCGGCCACGCCCTCTTCTGCCACTACCAGCAAGGCTTGACCGAATACCTGGTCATTGCCCTGGTGCAGGAAACCGAAGCGGTGACCATGACCGAAGCGCTGCATCTGATGACCTTGAAGCGCCTGGACCTGGACCACATCCGCCTGGACACCGTCAGCGCCGGCGGCCAGCATCACGGATTGGTCAGTGCGTTCATGGAGCGGGCATTCGGCGGCAGTGTTGGCCAGGGCCTGGAAGGGCCGGCGCCTACCATCACCGCCGGTGGCGGCGGAAAGAGTTCTTTGGTGTCGCTCACCCTGTCACCGGAGCACGAAGCCGGTGCCCTGCGCGTTGCCGCCTTCCTGATCAGCTACTACGGAACCGAAAACATCAGTGCTTGCGATTCCCCTGCGCCGACAATCACCACCAAGGACAGGCTGGCCATGGTCACCGTCATGGTTAAGGGCACGCCCTATGTGCCCTATGTGGTTGTCGACATCTGCCTGCGGATACTGAAGCCGTCCGAGCTGTAAAAGGCCCAGGGCTTCCCGGCCGACTACATCATCAGCCACGGCGCCGACGACAAGCCGTCCACTAAAACCCAGCAGGTGCACATGTGTGGCAACAGCGTCAGCCCACCGCCGATGGCTGCGCTGGCATCGGCCAACGATCCTTGGCGTTTAACTGCTGAAAAATCTATCGCTGCGTGAGCTTATCGGCCTCGGTGTTGCCGAAGCCCCGTGCGACAATGAAGGCTTCATCTTCCGACTGAAAAGACTGCGATTTGTACTCAACAGGTTGGTCGTTGATTGATATTTCTTCAATGACCCAGCCACCTTGCACATCACGACCGGACATATTGGCAACCGTCACACTGACCGCGCCGAACGATTTGGTTTTCCTCATAACCCCTCCTTGAACAAAGCCGCATTATTACTGGCGAGGCCCCATCATGCCTACAAAAAACCAACCGGCTGATCCCTTCGGCCCGAACCGCCGCACCTTTCACATTCATCTGAGCGTGCGCGGGGCAATTCGCGATTTCAGCAAGCGCCAACTCAAAGGTATGTTCCGCGTTGACGGACATGAATGCACCGCCGACGAGGCGAAGAATCATCTGCTCGAAGCGCTGGCCCTGGGCAAAGAGGTGCTTCCATTCGGGCCACCGGGTGAAGGCTTCGATTTCGCTGGCGGTGGCTGCCCAGGTCATGACAAAGAGTAAGCATGAAGCACATATACCTCAGCGGCCCCATGACCGGCCTGCCCGGCCTTAACTTCGCCGCCTTCCACGCCATGACCACCAACCTGCGCGCCAGCGGCCACACCGTCACAAACCCCGCCGAGAACAACCCCGACGGCGGCACCTGGAACGACTGCATGCGCCGCGACATTGCCGCCCTGATGGGCTGCGACACCGTGGCAACCCTGCCCGGATGGGAGCATTCAAAGAGCGCCCGCCTGGAAGTCCTGATCGCCGAACGCCTCGGCATGACGGTTGTGAATGCCCATGATCTGCTAACGAGGGAAACTTCAAGGTGAGTAACCTTTGCTCACACGAGTTGGCTATTGCTCTGGCGCTCGCCTGAACTCTTCTCGAGTAGGCATCGTCCAGTCAGAAGCTCTTCTTTCATGGACCGACTCATCGCGACCGTATCCACCGTAGGTGAACATCAAAAGGTAAAACGCGAACGCCGTTGCGGCTAACGCTGCCCTGCCCATGGGGTTCGCATCTTTGGGTAATCCGCTCGGCCCAATGCCGACCCAGCCTCCTCGAAAGTAAGCAAAGACCGCCTGGATAAACCATCCATGCACGAATAACGCCCCAAAGAAATTGCGCCAATCCCCAGAAAAACGCACAAAAGCGTTTACGAGCGAAGCAGCCACCATCAACGACAGTAACAAGTACCGATAGCGCCTCAAGAATTCCAAGACGTTACTTTCCATAAGGCACTGTCCCCTCTACCGATTGATGTAGCTGTCCCCATCGCCTCGCTTGCCAAACATCGTTGTGGGGCGAGCCGATTCTAAGGCAAAAACTAATTGCCCCCCCTTCAAAGTCAGCCGCTGCAGCGGCAAGGTCCATCCGGGAATCAGTTCTTCGGTTTTTGGGAAATCCCAATGACCATGAAGACGATGCCGGGAATCCAGATTCCGGGAATTGAGGCAGCCAGGCCCACGGCTAGAAAAGACGCACCCAAAATGAACATCGGTCGTTTGATTGTGTTTTCCATAACTCAAACCCTCCTTTAGGAATTTTTCCTATTTAACCACAGAGTCAGCCGCTATAGCGGCAAGGACGAAGTCATGCCTGAAGAAACTGTTTTGATCCAGCCATTACCGGTTGAGCGCCATGACATGGGCCTTTGGACCCACCCTAAATGGCCATCCACTGATGACGAGCTGATCCCATGCTCATGGTTCACCAACCAGGGTCTAGAGGTTCGCGAAACCAACTTCGAATACGACGCCCCTGAAGAGCGGCAAGCAACCTGGTTTCACGACGGGATTCCAGACTGCACGGCAAGGACAAACCATGCTCGCAATAAAACTCACCCTGCTGATGCTGGGGGCCGTGCTGTACGCGTTTGGCAGCCTCTGCTGGTTCTTCTGGATCGTTCCAGAGCTTCTCATGGACGGCGGCAGTACCGATCTGCTCAAGGCCTTCGCCGGTACCTGCGCCTGGACGCTGGTCAGCTTCGGCCTGGCCACTCACATCATCAAGACAGCGCGGCCTACAGCAGGCGGCGGGAGGTAGTTATGCAGGCAGAGATCCTGTCGGACGACGAGCTCGCCGACCTGGCCGGTTACAAGCACCGCGCCCACCAGCGCAAGTGGCTGAAGGACCGCAACTGGGTATTCATCGAGAGCCGTGGCGGCCGGCCCTTGGTGGGCCGGATGTTCGCTCGTATGAAGTTAGGAATGGTCAACGCCACCATCACAGCTCCAAACCCACCGCCGGCGCGACCGGCTTGACCGAGAGGAATGCCTGCCACCCTTCCAAATACCTGCTGATAAACAAACACGGGAAGAGGATGACAAAAGGGATGTTGCGCTTGCGCTGGGACAAGGTGCGGGAGAAGGCCCAACAGAAGGCAATCGATCAGGGCGACCCGGTACTGGCAGCCAAGATAGGAGGGTTTCAATTCCGTGACGTCCGGCCTAAGGCGGCCTCGGAAATCGTCGATATCGGAGATGCAAGCCTGTTGCTGGGGCACAGCAAACAGGAGATCACCAAACGGGGCTACCGGAGGATCGGTGCGACCGCTAAGCCCTCCAAATAGGCAAAGTTTCGGAACGCCAGCCAAAAACCGCCTTTTCCTACCCAAATCCCAGAAACACAAAAGCCCCGCAATCGCGGGGCTTTTGTATGAATCTTGGCGGGAAACCAGGGATTCGAACCCTGGGAACGCTATTAACGTTCGCCGGTTTTCAAGACCGGTGCATTCAACCACTCTGCCAATTTCCCTTGTGCAACACAGGATTATAGTAGTCCATCCTGTCTCAGCGGGCGCCATAATACCCGAATGAAACACACTGTCAAACTCTGTGCATGGCTTGTTACAGAGCGTCTGTTATGATCTTTGCGACTGAACGTTTCAAAACTGGAGGAGTGTCGCCATGCGCGAACAGGATTACGCAGTTAATAGCAACGTGCAGGCTGAGCAGCTAGAGGTTAGCCGCGTCCTGCGCAATACATACGGCTTGCTCGCTCTCACCCTCGCGTTTAGCGGCGTGATGGCGTATGTCGCGCAACAGCTGCGCGTCGGCTACCCGAATATCTTCGTGGTGCTGATCGGTTTCTACGGTCTGTTTTTCCTTACCAACAAGCTGCGCGATTCGGCCTGGGGCCTGGTGTCGGCGTTTGCCCTGACGGGTTTCATGGGGTTCTTGCTGGGTCCTATCCTTAACCGGTACCTGGGCATGCAGGGCGGCGCGGAAGTGGTCAGCTCGGCATTTGCCATGACTGCGCTGGTGTTTGGTGGTCTGTCGGCCTATGTGCTGATCAGCCGTAAGGACATGAGCTTCCTCGGCGGCTTCATCACTGCTGGCTTCTTCGTGTTGCTGGCGGCCGTGCTGGCAAGCCTGTTCTTCCAGATCAGCGGCCTGCAACTGGCGATCAGCGCGGGTTTTGTGCTGTTCTCCTCGGCCTGCATTCTGTTCCAGACCAGCGCCATCATTCATGGCGGCGAGCGTAACTACATCATGGCTACCATCAGCCTGTATGTATCGATCTACAACCTGTTTATCAGCTTGTTGCAGATCTTCGGCATCATGAGCCGCGACGACTGATCGCAACCTCATGCAAAAAGCCCGCTTCGGCGGGCTTTTTGTTGTCTGCGGCTTTATCATTGGTCCAGATCTGTCCAAAGAGTGTTCCATGAAGTTCGCGATTGCGCTTTTTTCCGCCGCCCATGCGCCCTCCTCGCGCCGCGCCCTGCTCTTCGCCCAGGCAGCGCTGGCCGGTGGGCATGAGATCGTGCGGTTGTTTTTCTATCAGGATGGCGTCTACAGCGCCTCCAACTCGGTGGTGACGCCACAGGATGAGCAGGATATCGCTCACCAATGGCGCGCCTTTGTCAGCGCGCATCAACTGGACGGCGTGGTGTGCATCGCTGCCGCATTGCGCCGTGGCGTGCTGGACAACGAAGAGGCTGCGCGCTATCAGCGCAGCGCGGTCAATCTGGATGCCCCCTGGGCGTTGTCAGGGCTTGGACAATTGCACGATGCAATCCAGGACGCCGACCGCCTGATCTGCTTTGGAGGGCCCTGACATGTCCAAATCCCTGCTGATAATCAGCCGCCAGGCTCCGTGGTCCGGACCGAGCGCGCGCGAAGCGCTGGATGTGGTCCTGGCCGGCGGCGCATTTGATTTGCCGATTGGCCTGTTGTTTCTGGATGACGGGGTGTTTCAACTGGCCACGGGCCAGGACGCCAAAGCCATCCAGCAGAAAGACCTGAGCGCCAATCTTCAAGCGCTGTCTCTGTTTGGTATTGATGAGGTCTTCGCTTGCAGCCGGAGCCTTGCCGAGCGCGGGCTGGCTTCGCCTGGCAGCGTGCAGCCGCTGAGCAGTGAACAGATTTCCCAAATGTTTGAGCGTTACGACCAGGTGATGACCTTCTGATGTCGACCTTGCACGTATTATCCCATTCTCCTTTTACCGACAGCCGGCTGGACAGCTGCTTGCACTTGTGTGGCGCGCAAGACGCGGTCCTGCTGTGCGGCGACGCGACATACGCCCTGCAAGCCGGCTGCCCAGCGTCCAGGGCCTTGCAAGCCAAGCCCCTGAACGTCTTTGTACTCACCGAAGACAGCCAGGCTCGTGGTCTGCAGGTGCCCGATTGGGCATGCGCTGTCGACTATCCGGCCTTTGTCCAGTTGTCGATCGAGCATGACAAGGTCAACACCTGGCTATGAACACCTTGACCGTAGGCGAGCGAACCCTGGCGCTGGACAAGGACGGCTATCTGGTTGACCTGGATCAGTGGTCGACGGAGGTGGCGCGTGCCCTGGCTGCAGTTGAAGCCCTGGAACTGACGCCCGAGCACTGGGAAATCCTCGAGCTGCTCCGGGGCTTCTATCAGGAATTCCAGTTGTCGCCCGCCACCCGCCCGCTGATCAAGTACACCGCCTTGAAGCTGGGCCCGGAAAAGGGCAACAGCCTGCACCTCAACCGACTGTTCAATGGCACTCCCGCCAAACTCGCCGCCAAGCTGGCGGGCCTGCCCAGGCCGACGAATTGCTTATGACCGACTTTGCCCCGTTGATGACCGAAACACCTTCCGAACACCCGTTCGCACCGTTCGTGCGCATTCTCGGTAAAGGCAAGCGCGGCGCCCGCAGCCTGACCCGCGAAGAAGCGCGGGAGGCCATGGGCATGCTGCTCGATGAACAGGTCGAAGACACCCAACTCGGCGCGTTCCTGATGCTGCTGCGCCACAAGGAGGAAAGCCCGGAAGAGCTCGCCGGTTTCACCGAGGCCGTGCGTGCGCGCCTAAATGCGCCCGCGCTGAACATTGATCTGGATTGGCCTACCTACGCCGGCAAGAAACGCCACCTGCCGTGGTACCTGCTGGCAGCCAAGTGCCTGGCACAGAATGGCGTGCGCATTTTCATGCACGGCGGCGGCGCGCATACCGCTGGCCGACTCTACACCGAGCAGTTGCTGGAAGGGCTACAGATTCCGTTGTGCCGGAACTGGCAGCATGCCGAGACGGCGCTTGAACAAGGTAACCTTGCGTTCATGCCACTGGGTGACTGGGCCCCGCAACTGCAGCGCATGATTGATCTGCGTAACACCTTGGGCCTGCGCTCGCCGATCCATTCCCTGGCACGCATTCTCAACCCGCTGAACGCGCGTTGCGGCCTGCAAAGTATCTTTCACCCCGGCTATCAGGGTGTACACCGCGATGCCAGCGGCCTGCTCGGTGACAATGCCATCGTGATCAAGGGCGACGGCGGCGAGATCGAGATCAATCCCGACACCATCAGCCACTTGTACGGCACTCGCGACGGCGCCAGTTGGGACGAAGAGTGGCCTGCCCTCTCCACCCAGCGCCACGTCAAGCCGGCAGTACTCGACCCTGAGCACTTGAAGGCCGTTTGGCGCGGCGAAGTGCAGGACAGCTATCCGCAATTGGCGTTGATTGCCACCATGGCCTTGGCGCTGCGCGGTCTTGGTCATCCAAGAGAACAGGCCTTCGAACGGGCCCGACAGTACTGGGATGCGCGGAACACATCGATTTAATCGATAATTCACCCCCAGCCTTTGCGCTATTTCTTCGAACTCAGATGATTAGACTGACTCCAACGCTTATAGGCCAAGGAGTCAGTCATGGGTTTGCTGATCGAAGGACGCTGGCATGACCAGTGGTACGAAAATAGCGCAGATGGCGCCTTCCAGCGGGAGCAGGCGCAACGCCGTAACTGGGTCACTGTCGATGGTCGACCTGGCCCAACCGGCGATGGCGGTTTCGCTGCCGAAGCCGGACGCTATCACCTCTACGTTTCCCTCGCCTGTCCCTGGGCCCATCGCACACTGATACTGCGCAAACTCAAAGGCCTGGAAGGTCTGATCGACGTGTCGGTGGTCAGTTGGCTGATGCGGGAAAACGGCTGGACGTTCGACAAGGCTCACGGTTCCAGTGGTGATGCGCTCGACGACTTCACCTACATGCACCAGCGCTACACCGCAGACACTGCTGATTACACCGGTCGGGTCACCGTTCCCGTGCTGTGGGACAAACAGTTGAAGCGAATTGTCAGCAATGAATCGGCGGAGATTATCCGGATGTTCAACAGCGCGTTTAACGGGCTGACGGGCAATGCCCTCGACTTCTATCCTGAGACGCTACGCGCCACGATCGATGCGTTGAACCAGCGGATTTACCCGGCGGTAAACAATGGCGTCTACCGTGCAGGCTTCGCCACTTCGCAACAGGCTTACGAAACGGCGTTCGATGAGGTATTTGCCGAACTGGACTGGCTGGAACAGCACTTGAGTGATCATCGCTACCTGGCCGGCGCGTACCTGACCGAGGCCGATGTACGCCTGTTCACTACGCTGATTCGCTCTGACGCGGTGTACTACAGTCACTTCAAATGCAATTTGCGGCGGATTGCGGACTATCCGAACTTATCCAACTGGTTGCGCGAACTGTATCAATGGCCTGGCGTGGCCGAGACAGTGGATTTTGCTCACATCAAAGGGCATTACTACGCCAGCCACCAGACAATCAATCCGACAGGGATCGTGCCGAAAGGGCCGCTGCCAGATTTTGATACCCCGCATGATCGGCAGAAGCTCGTCAGCGAAGGTGTATGGAACTGAACGGGCCCCTGATCCCGGTGGAGCAGCTTGTTTGCGAGAAACCTGAGAACGCCGCGTTAAACACCAGACCGCGGCATTATCGTTGAGGTTTTTCGCGAGCAAGCTCGCTCCTACGGATCAGACCTGGGATTGAGCCCCTTCAAACCACTTCAGTTGCTCACGCAGTTGCACCACTTCTCCCACGATGACCAATGTCGGCGCATGAACCTCGTGCTCCGCCACCAATCGCGGCAGGTCAGCCAGGGTGCCGGTAAACACCCGCTGGTTGGACGTGGTGCCTTGCTGGATCAGTGCGGCCGGAGTATCCGCGGAACGACCATGCTTGATCAGTTGCTCGCAGATGATCGGCAGACCAATCAGTCCCATGTAGAACACCAGGGTTTGTGACGGCGCGACCAGATCACTCCAGGGTAAATCCGAGGTACCGTTCTTCAAGTGCCCGGTGATGAAACGCACCGATTGCGCATGGTCGCGGTGAGTCAGGGGAATACCGGCATAGGCCGCACAGCCACTGGCCGCGGTAATGCCCGGCACCACCTGGAACGGAATGCCATGGGCCGCCAGCTCTTCGATTTCTTCGCCACCACGTCCGAAAATGAACGGATCGCCGCCTTTGAGACGCAACACACGTTTGCCCTGCTTGGCCAAATCCACCAGTTGCTGGTTGATCTGATCCTGCGGTACCGCATGCTCGGCCCGACGCTTGCCGACGTACACGCGCTCGGCATCACGGCGGCACAGCTCAAGAATCGCGGGCGCCACCAGACGGTCGTACAGCACCACATCGGCCTGCTGCATCAAGCGCAGGGCACGAAAGGTCAGCAAGTCCGGATCACCGGGGCCTGCACCGACCAGATACACCTCGCCCGGCGCATGGGGTGGCGCGCCATTGATCTTTTCCACCAGCAAACGCTCGGCTTCATCGCCCTGCCCGGCCAGTTGCCGATCGGCAATCGGGCCCTGGAAAACCTCTTCCCAGAACGCCCGACGTTGCTGTACGTCCGGAAACAGGCCTTTGACCTGGTGACGAAAGCGCGCCGCCAATCCAGCCAACTGGCCGTACGTCGACGGAATCCAGGTTTCCAGCTTGGCGCGTATCAACCGCGCCAGCACCGGCGCGTCGCCACCACTGGAAACCGCAATCACCAACGGAGAACGGTCGACAATCGCCGGAAAGATCACGCTGCACAGCGCGGGCGCATCCACCACGTTGACCGGCACGCAACGATGCCGGGCATCGCTGGACACCTGAGCGTTCAGCGGTTCATCGTCGGTTGCGGCAATAATCAGCACGCAGCCGTCCAGGTCTGACGCCTGATAGCCGCGGACAATCAGCTCGCCGCCACTGTTCTCTACCCGTTCACGCAACTGATCTTCGATATGCGGAGCAACCACCCGCAACAACGCGCCGGCATCGGCCAGTAGCCGGGATTTGCGCAACGCAATTTCCCCGCCACCGACGACTAATACACGGCTGCCGCGCAGGTTATGAAACAGCGGCAGAAATTCCATTTAGCCGATGACCTCGACGCCAGCCATGTAAGGCTTGAGCACTTCAGGAACGCGGATCGAACCGTCGGCCTGCTGATAGTTTTCCAGCACCGCCACCAAGGTACGGCCTACGGCCAGACCGGAGCCGTTGAGGGTGTGGACCAGTTCCGGCTTGCCCGTTTCCGGGTTACGGAAACGCGCCTGCATACGGCGAGCCTGGAAGTCTCCGCAGTTGGAGCACGACGAAATCTCGCGGTATTTGTCCTGGCTCGGCACCCACACTTCCAGATCGTAGGTCTTCACCGCGCTGAAACCCATGTCTCCGGTGCAAAGTGCCAGTACGCGGTATGGCAGCTCCAGCAATTGCAGGACCCGCTCGGCGTTGGCCGTCAGGCCTTCCAGCGCTTCCATCGAGGTCGAAGGTTCGACCACCTGCACCATCTCGACCTTGTCGAACTGGTGCTGACGGATCATCCCGCGAGTATCCCGGCCGGAAGCACCGGCTTCACTGCGGAAGCACGGCGTGTGCGCGACGAACTTCAACGGCAATTGCTTGGCGTCGAGAATTTCACCGGCAACGATATTGGTCAGCGACACTTCAGCCGTCGGGATCAGGTACAGATCGGCTTCGCCATCGCGGCTGATCTTGAACAAGTCCTCTTCGAACTTCGGCAACTGGCTGGTGCCCATCAGCGCCGGGGCCTGCACCAGGTATGGGGTCCAGGCTTCTTCGTAGCCGTGTTCACCGGTGTGCAGGTTGATCATGAACTGCGCCAGGGCGCGGTGCAGACGAGCAATCGGACCACGCAACAAGGCAAAACGAGCGCCAGACAGCTTGGCCGCGGTCTCGAAATCCAGGCCACCACTCAGTTCGCCCAAGGCGACATGGTCCTTGATCTCGAAATCAAAAGCCTTCGGCGTGCCCCAACGGCGCACTTCCACGTTACCGTCTTCATCTGCGCCCACCGGCACGGATTCATGGGGCAGGTTGGGAATACCCAGCAGGATCGAATCCAGTTCGCTCTGGATCGCGTCCAGCTCGACTTTGCCTGAGGCCAGCTCGCCCGCCATGCGCTCGACGTCCGCCATCAACGGCGCGATGTCTTCGCCGCGCTGCTTGGCCTGGCCGATGGATTTGGAGCGCGCATTCCGCTCAGCCTGCAGTGCTTCGGTGCGGGTCTGGACGGTCTTGCGCTGTTCTTCCAGCGCTTCGATGCGCGCAACATCCAAGGCAAAGCCACGGGATGCGAGGCGGTCCGCTACGTCCTGAAGGTTGCTACGTAACAGTTTGGAATCGAGCATGTCGGTCTCTCGTTATCAAAGTTTGGTCAGGGACAGGCCGGCCCAGGTGGCGAGCAGCCCGCCGAATACACTGATGGCCGCGTAGCCTATAGCCAGCGGCACTTGCCCGCTTTCCAGCAGGCGCACGGTATCCAGTGAAAAGGATGAAAAAGTGGTCAAGCCGCCAAGGAAGCCCACCAACAACCCGGCACGCACCTCAACAGGCACCTCCGGGCGTAACAAAAACAGGCCGTATAACATGCCGATCAGCAGGCAGCCCACGATATTAACGGCCAGCGTCGCGGTATAGAAGTGTTTCGGCCAATTGGCGTTAACCCAATTGCCCGTCGCAAAACGCAATAGCGTACCCGCAACCCCGCCCACCGAGACAGCAACGACCAAGGGAATCATGATTTTCTCCGCTGCCGCGGACTCAAACGATCGAGTGCGGCCAAATGATTGAGCTTTTCACCGATCTTCAACTCCAGGCCGCGCGGCACCGGCTGGTAGAACGGCTGAGGCTCGAGCGCCTCTGGAAAATAGTCTTCACCGGCGGCATAGGCATCCGGCTCGTCATGGGCATAACGGTATTCATCACCATAACCCAACTGTTTCATCAGCTTGGTCGGCGCATTGCGCAGATGCAGCGGCACTTCCAGCGAACCGTGCTCGGCGGCGGCACGCAATGCCGACTTGAAGCCCATGTACACCGCGTTGCTTTTCGGCGCGCAGGCCAGATACGTGATGGCCTGGGCCACCGCCAACTCGCCTTCCGGACTGCCCAGTCGTTCCTGCACCTCCCAGGCCGCCAGGCACAGGCTCAAGGCTCGGGGATCGGCGTTGCCGATATCTTCGCTGGCCATGCGCACCACGCGTCGCGCCAGGTACAACGGATCGCAGCCACCGTCGATCATGCGGGCAAACCAGTACAACGCGCCGTCCGGGTTGGAACCGCGCACTGACTTGTGCAACGCGGAGATCTGATCGTAGAACGCTTCACCGCCTTTATCGAAACGCCGACGGGTATCGCCCAGCAGGCTTTGCAGCAGGTCGACGCCGATTTCCCCGCCATCCTCCGCCAGGTCGGAGGCATTCTCCAGCAGATTGAGAAAACGCCGACCATCGCCATCAGCGGCGCTGAGCAAAATCTTGAAACCTTCCTCGCTCAGGCTCAACTGGCGCTTGCCCAAGCCCTTGTCTTCGGTAAGCGCGCGCTGCAGCAACTTTTGCATCGCCGCTTCGTCAAGGCTCTTGAGCACATAGACTCGCGCTCGGGACAGCAAGGCGTTGTTCAACTCAAAGGACGGGTTTTCGGTGGTCGCGCCAATAAATATCAGCGTGCCGTCTTCCACATAAGGCAGGAATGCATCCTGCTGCGACTTGTTGAAGCGGTGCACCTCGTCGACGAACAGAATCGTGCGCTTGCCGTACTGACCCGCCTGCTGCTTGGCAACTTCCACCGCCTGGCGGATCTCCTTCACGCCAGCCAACACCGCCGAGACCGTTTCAAAGTGTGCGTCAGAGACTTTCGCCAGCAGCCGGGCCAGGGTGGTCTTGCCCACGCCTGGCGGCCCCCAGAAAATCATCGAATGCAGCGCACCCTGCTCCAGGGCTTCGCGCAGGGGCTTACCGCGAGCGAGCAAGTGCTCTTGCCCGACATATTCGTCCAGATTCGTCGAGCGCAGGCGCGCTGCCAAAGGCTGGGCAATCGGGTCACTTCGAAACAGGTCCATGGGCAGCGTTTGAAACCTCTAGGCAGTTTATTCCTGGATCACGTCGGCACCCTTGGGCACGTCGAACTTGAACGTGGAAGCGGCGACCGGCTGGTTGGCCTTGACGCCGGTGAACAGGATATTGGTGCGCTGGCCGACGCTGTCGATCAGTTGCATGTCGTTGATCACGCCGTTACGGAATGACAGACGCAGGGTGTCGAACAGGGTGTCCTTGGACTTGGGCTTGAGGGTGAAGTCGATCACACCGCTTTGTTGTTTGGACGTGATGTCGAAACTTTCGCTGATCTGCGACACATCACCCGACAGCAGCAATGCCGGCGTCTGGCTCAGGCGCGGGTCAAGGGTCTTGATGGTCGCTTGTTCCAGGTCCGGGTCCCACAACGTGACTTTCTTGCCGTCAGAGACGATGGTCTGCTCATTCGGTGCGTCGGTTTTCCAGAAGAAAAGACCCGGACGCTGTACCGCCATTTCGCCAGCGGTTTCCTGCAATTGGGTGCCGCTGCCGTCCAGGGTCATCTGGGAAAAGCGCGCCGTCAGCGTCTTGGATTTGTCCAGCAGATTGGTCAGGCTCGCGACGGACGCCGGATCGGCGTGCGCCGTAAACGTGGTCAGGGCCAGTGCTGGCAACAACAGCATGCGGATAAGGCGCATGAGAGTCCTCATAGAATTCGTGTGAAGGGCGTGCCGCGTGTTGTCACGCGACACGTGAGTCAGTCGCGCATCTGCCCTGGAGCGATGACTTCGCGCGAACCGTTGGTGTTCATAGCGGTCACGACGCCGGCCATTTCCATGGCTTCGATCATGCGGGCGGCGCGGTTGTAGCCGATTTTCAGTTTACGCTGCACCGCGGAAATCGAGGCACGGCGACTCTCCAGCACGAACGCCACTGCCTCGTCGTACAGCGCGTCGGTTTCAGCATCGTCGTCGCCACCGCCACTGCCGCCTTCAAAGCCGCTGCCGGCTTCTTCGACGCCGTTGAGAATATCGTCGTTGTACTCCGGAGCGCCGCGCATTTTCCAGGCTTCCACCACCCGATGCACTTCATCGTCGGACACAAAGGCACCGTGAACACGAATCGGCAGGCTGGTACCCGGAGGCATGTACAACATGTCGCCGTGGCCCAGCAGTTGCTCGGCCCCGCCTTGGTCGATGATGGTCCGTGAGTCGATCTTGCTCGACACCTGGAACGCCATGCGGGTCGGAATGTTGGCCTTGATCAGACCGGTGATCACATCCACCGACGGCCGCTGGGTCGCCAGAATCAAGTGAATACCGGCCGCACGGGCTTTTTGCGCGATCCGCGCGATCAGTTCCTCGACCTTCTTGCCGACGATCATCATCATGTCGGCAAATTCATCGACCACCACGACGATGGTCGGCAGCTTGCTCAGCAGCGGCGCTTCATCGTGAATGTTTTCGCGCTTGTACAGCGGGTCGGTCAGCGGTGTGCCGGCGTCCTGGGCTTCCTTGACCTTGGCGTTGAAGCCGGACAGGTTGCGCACCCCCATCTTCGCCATCAGCTTGTAGCGGCGCTCCATCTCGGCGACGCTCCAGCGCAGGGCGTTGGCGGCGTCCTTCATGTCCGTCACCACCGGGCACAGCAGGTGCGGAATGCCTTCATAGATGGACAGTTCGAGCATTTTCGGGTCAATCATGATCAGCTTGGCGTCTTCCGGGCCAGACTTGAACAGGATCGACAGGATCATCGCGTTCACCCCCACCGACTTACCGGAACCGGTCGTACCGGCCACCAGCAAGTGCGGCATTTTCGCCAGGTCGGTGATGACGGGCTTGCCGCCGATGTCATGGCCCAATGCCAAGGTGACCGGAGACTTGAAGTTGTCGTACTCAGGCGTCGAAAGCACTTCGGAGAAGCGCACGATCTGTCGATCTTCATTCGGAATCTCGATGCCGACCGTGGTCTTGCCGGGGATCACTTCCACCACGCGCACGCTGGTCACGGCCAGCGACCGCGCCAGGTCCTTGGCCAGGTTGGCGATGCGACTGACCTTGACGCCGGCGGCCGGCTGGATTTCGTAACGGGTAATCACCGGACCGGGGTGAATCGAGTCCACCGCGACTTCGACGCCAAATTCCTTGAGCTTGATTTCCAGCAGGTGGCCAACCGCAGCCAACGATTCCGGAGAATAGTTGAGCTGTTTCTTCTCCGCAGGGTCGAGGATCGAAATCGGTGGCAAGGTGCCTTCAACCGCGCTATCGATGAACAACGGCGCCTGCTTTTCCTTCTGCACACGATGGCTTGGTTCGGGTGCCTTGGCCGGTGCCGGAGCGATCACCGGTGGCACTTGTTTCTCGCGATCCGTCATGTGCTTGGTCAGGGCCTGCTCACGCTCGATCAGCCGCTCCTTGACCTTGGCCTGTTCGCGACGATCCGGCGTACTCGGCGCCACGACTTCGTTCACACGGCTATCGACTTCACGCAACTGCGCAACCATGCGCTTGCGCTCCACCCGCGCCGACCACCAGCGGTTGGCGGCGGTCTGGAACAGCTCGAACAGGTCGAGGGTGATCTTGCCGGTCACGTCCATGACCTTGAACCAGGACAAATCCGTAAAGACCGTCAAGCCAAACAGGAACAACGCGATGAACATCAAGGTGCTGCCCTGAATGTTCATTGCCCTGCGGGCCAGATCGCCCAGGCTTTCACCCAGGGCCCCGCCCGCACCCGCCGGCAATCCGGTGGGCGCATGAAAATGGATATGCGCCAACGCGGCGCCAGACAGGATCAGGAAAACCAGGCCGATCAAGCGCCAGGAGAACAGCCAGCCGCTCCACTGCCACGGTTCATGCCGCTGACGGAAGATCTGCCAGGTCTTGATAGCCAGCAACAGCGGAAAGATATAGGCGAAATAGCCGAGGATCATGAACAGGATATCGGCGCTGTAGGAGCCCACGGGCCCGCCGAAGTTCTGCACATCATCGATCTTGCTGTTATGGCTCCAGCCCGGATCATCCTTGCCATAGGTGAGCAAGGCCATCATCAGGAACAGGCATAACGCACCGATGGCAATCAGCGCGCCTTCCTTGAGCCGATAGTGCAGATGCTGGCGCCAGGCCGGAACTACTGCTGTTTTAGGTGCTGCGGCGGATTTCTTCAAAACTGGTCTTTTCCTGCGCCTTTAGCGCGTCCAACTGTTGAATGACTGCGAAAATACTGCCCAATCCGGACAGCTGAAAAATGAACGAGCGTCATCAACACTCCTTTTAACACTCTGTAACTGAATCATGAATGGCGGTAACGCCTGCCTACAAGGATCCAGCGCGGCCATTGTACGGGTTTGTGTACCCGTTGCCACGCCGCGGCCTTGCTCTGCACAAGATAGCCAAGCGCATTTTTCAGGCATTTCAATTTGAGCATGCATTGTCTTTGCTGACAAAGGCTTATGCCCTGTTTTTATCAGACTGGACAAGCTTTGCCGAGGATCACCTCTCGTCATCCGCCCAATGGACCATGATATGACGCGATTACGACCACGCCCCCGCCACAGAGTTGCAGAAACACCCGCTCACGCATCGGCGCGCTGATTGTGCGATGAAGCTGGCCGCGCCGCGCCTGGTCGACAATAATCACTGCATATCGCGATGGGCCCAGGCCTGTCACCGCCCTCCCCTTCCGTAAGCCTGAATACCATGCTCACCTGGTTACAACGCAATACCCTGACGTTTCCACCGCTGGAAAAAGCCATGCGTGAACCCAACGGCCTGCTCGCGGCCGGCGGGGACTTGTCTGCTGACCGACTGATCCAGGCCTACCGTCATGGTTGCTTTCCCTGGTTTTCGGAGGGTCAGCCAATACTCTGGTGGTCGCCCGACCCGCGCACGGTATTGCTCCCCGACGAACTGCATGTCTCCCGCAGCCTGGGCAAGTTACTGCGCCAGCAGCGCTACAAGGTGACATTCGACCAGGACTTCGCCGCCGTGATCCAGGCCTGCGCCGCGCCCCGCAGCTACGCGGACGGCACCTGGATCACCGAAGCGATGCAGAATGCCTACCTGCAACTGCATCAACGCGGCTACGCCCATTCTGTTGAAGTCTGGGACCAGGACGAACTGGTCGGCGGCTTGTACGGCCTGGCCATGGGCCAATTGTTTTTTGGTGAATCCATGTTCAGCCGCGCCGACAACGCGTCGAAAGTCGGCTTCGTAACGCTGGTCAGGCAATTACAGGCCTGGGGCTTCGTATTGATCGATTGCCAGATGCCCACCGACCACCTGCATAGCCTGGGTGCCCGCGCCATACCCCGCAGCGTGTTTGCCGGCTTTTTGCGCGACCACCTGGACCAGGCCAGCGGCGCAGCATGGGTTTCTTAGGCGACTTGCTCACGCGTGGCTTACACTTGTTTCAAAGCTTATCCGAGGGCTGATCATGACCGAGCTGGCGCGCTTGAAGTTTTATGCCACTCAACCTCACGTTTGCAGCTATCTGCCCGATGAGCAGGCCACCACGCTGTTCCTCGATCCCAGCCAGCCAATGGACGTGCATGTCTACGCCGACTTGTCAGAGATGGGGTTTCGGCGCAGTGGCGATCATCTTTACCGGCCACACTGCCAACACTGTAACGCCTGCGTTCCGGCGCGCATTCCCGTGGATCAGTTCCTGGCGGATCGAAACCAGAAACGCATTCTCAAGCGCAACGCCGACCTGACTGTGACACCCGCCAAGCCAGGGTTCAGCGAAGAATATTTTGACCTTTACCAACGCTATATCGAACAACGCCACGCCGATGGCGACATGTTCCCCCCCAGTCGCGATCAGTTTTCCACCTTTCTGGTGCGTGAACTGCCGTTTTCGCGCTTCTACGAGTTTCGCCTTGAAGGCCGACTGCTGGCGGTTGCCGTCACTGACCTGCTACCCAATGGCCTGTCGGCGGTCTACACCTTCTACGAACCCGACGAAGATCGCCGCAGCCTGGGGCGTTTTGCCATTCTCTGGCAAATCAGCGAAGCACGCCGGCTGAAACTGGAGGCGGTCTACCTTGGATATTGGATCAAGAACTGCAAAAAGATGAACTACAAGACCCAATATCGGCCCATTGAGCTGCTGATTAATCAAAGATGGGTCACGCTTAACTAGAACCCCTTGGCTTAAACACCCTTTTTCGGGCACAATGCACGCCGCTTTTGCCTGGCGCAGTTGCACCGGGCCATTCACTGGATACCGAGGGCTTTACTGCATGTCGAAAGAAGACAGCTTCGAAATGGAAGGCACTGTCGTCGACACCCTGCCCAACACCATGTTTCGTGTGGAGTTGGAAAATGGGCACGTCGTAACCGCGCATATCTCCGGCAAGATGCGCAAGAACTACATTCGTATTCTTACCGGTGACAAAGTGCGCGTCGAACTGACGCCCTATGACTTGAGCAAAGGGCGCATCACTTACCGCGCTCGTTAAGCAAGTCAATACAAAACGCCCGGTTATGCCGGGCGTTTTTGTGTGCGCAGGATTTATGGTGGTGCATTATCCGTAGGAGCGAGCTTGCTCGCGAAAAACCCAGGACAACGCATTGAACCGGAAAGCATGCGTTATCGTTGACGTTCTTCGCGAGCAAGCTCGCTCCTGCATGAGCACCGCTATCAGGCCATTTCAGCCGTGGTTTCGAACTCGAAGGTCAGCTCGCCATCCTTCAGATCGATATGCACCACGCCACCATGGTCGGACAATTCGCCAAACAGAATCTCCTCGGCCAGCGGACGCTTGATCTTGTCCTGGATCAGGCGCGCCATTGGGCGAGCCCCCATTGCCGCGTCGTAGCCGCCTTCGGCGATCCAGCTGCGTGCCGCCTCCGTGACCTCCAGTTGCACGCGCTTGTCTTCCAACTGCGCCTGAAGCTCGGTAAGGAACTTGTCCACCACACTCTTGATCACCTCATGACTGAGGCGACCAAACTGGATGATGGTGTCCAGGCGGTTACGGAATTCCGGCGTGAAGCTCTTCTTGATCACTTCCATGGCATCGGAAGAGTGATCCTGATGAGTAAAGCCGATCGAAGCCCGCGCGGCCGTTTCGGCACCGGCGTTGGTGGTCATGATCACGATCACGTTGCGGAAGTCCGCCTTGCGTCCGTTGTTATCGGTCAGGGTCCCGTGGTCCATGACCTGCAACAGCAGATTGAAGACTTCCGGGTGAGCCTTTTCGATCTCATCCAGCAGCAATACGCAATGCGGCTGCTTGGTGATCGCCTCGGTCAACAGACCGCCCTGGTCGAAACCGACATAACCCGGAGGCGCACCGATCAGGCGCGACACAGTGTGACGCTCCATGTACTCGGACATGTCGAACCGCACCAGTTCGATCCCCATAGCCTTGGCCAACTGCCGCGCCGCTTCGGTCTTGCCGACGCCGGTAGGCCCGGCAAACAGGAACGAACCGACCGGTTTATCCGGCGACTTGAGGCCCGCACGGGACAACTTGATCGCCGTCGACAGCGAATCGATCGCAGCATCCTGGCCAAACACCGTCAGCTTGAGGTCGCGCTCCAGGTTACGCAGCAGCTCCTTGTCGGAACTGGTGACGTGTTTCGGCGGAATTCGCGCGATTTTCGCCACGATATCCTCGACCTGGGGCACATCGATACGCTTCACGCGCTTCTCGACCGGCTGCAGGCGCTGATAAGCCCCCGCCTCGTCGATCACATCGATCGCCTTGTCCGGCATGTGCCGGTCATTGATATAGCGCGACGCCAGCTCGGCGGCGGAACGCAAGGCTTCGTCGGTATACTCGATGCCATGGTGCGCTTCAAACCGCCCCTTGAGACCGCGCAGGATACCGATGGTGTCTTCGACCGAAGGCTCGGACACGTCGACCTTCTGGAAACGCCGCGCCAACGCGCGGTCTTTTTCGAAGATCCCACGGAATTCCTGGAACGTGGTCGAACCGATGCAGCGGATATCACCCGACGACAACAACGGCTTGAGCAGGTTGGAAGCGTCCATCACTCCGCCGGAAGCCGCTCCAGCGCCAATGATGGTGTGGATTTCATCAATGAAGAGAATCGCCTGGGGGCGTTTTTTCAGTTCGCCAAGCAACGCCTTGAAGCGCTTCTCGAAGTCGCCACGGTACTTGGTCCCGGCGAGCAACGCGCCGAGATCCAGGGAATAGACAACGCTGTTGGCCAGCAAGTCAGGTACCTGGTTATCCACGATACGCTTGGCCAGGCCTTCGGCAATCGCGGTCTTGCCCACGCCCGCCTCGCCTACCAGCAGCGGATTGTTTTTGCGCCGACGCGCGAGGATCTGCGCTACGCGCTCCACTTCAAGCTCACGCCCTACCAGTGGGTCAATCCGCCCCTGGCGCGCCAGTTCATTGAGATTGCTGGCATACGCATCCAGCGGGTTGCCCGAAGACGACGGCTCACCGCCTTCTTCGTCCTGCATATCCTGCTCGCCTTCGGAAGGATCGCCGTGCCCTGGCACTTTCGAGATACCGTGGGCGATGTAGTTGACGACATCGATACGGGCAACGCTCTGCTGCTTGAGCAGGAACACGGCCTGGCTTTCCTGCTCACTGAAGATGGCAACCAATACATTGGCGCCCGTGACTTCGCGCTTGCCGGAGCTCTGTACGTGAAAGACAGCACGCTGCAATACCCGCTGAAAGCCCAGCGTCGGCTGGGTTTCACGGTCCTCGTCATGAACCGGGATCAGTGGCGTCGTGGAGTCGATAAACTCCTGCAGATCATGCTTGAGCTTGTCGAGGTTGGCGCCGCACGCCCGCAAAACGGTGGCAGCAGCTTCGTTATCCAAAAGTGCCAGCAGCAGGTGCTCGACGGTCATGAATTCATGACGTTTCGAGCGAGCCTCCTTGAAGGCAAGATTGAGGGTGACTTCGAGCTCGCGGTTTAACATAGCTTCACCTCATACCCAAGTGGTCGGAGTTAACCGTCCTTCTCGATTTCACAGAGTAGCGGATGCTGGCTTTCCCTGGCGTACTGGTTGACCTGCATGGCCTTGGTCTCGGCGATGTCGCGGGTAAACACTCCACATACTGCCCGTCCTTCTGTATGAACGGCCAGCATTACCTTGGTCGCCAACTCGCGGTTCAGGTTAAAAAACACCTCGAGTACTTCTACGACGAAATCCATCGGCGTGTAGTCATCATTGAACAAAACCACCTTGTACATCGGCGGTGCCTGTAAAGCCGGCTTTGCTTCCTGAACAGCAATGCCTGCAGAACCGTCGTCATGTTCGTGACCTTCCTGGTCATCCTGGTGGAAAGTCGGGCGGTCCTGATTGAATGTTAGTCGAATCTGGCTGATTGCATGCATGGAAAGAAAGGTTCGTCAGTTGTGCAAATACAGTGGTGGGGGCGACCTGTCAGAAATTCAACTCCAACCGACTGGCCACCTTGACTATCGGAAAATCAGTGTTACAACCAATAGAACCCACAGTGGGTAAAAAAGGTCCGCGCAGTCAACCTTATTTATTCGGGTTAGGACGGATGAACTGGATGATACTCCAGTGATGGAGTCTGGTGCAGAGGGATATGAGCATGGCAAGCGGTAAGGTCAAGTGGTTCAACAACGCCAAGGGCTATGGCTTCATAAATGAAGAAGGCAAGGATGAAGACCTTTTTGCGCACTACTCCGCCATCGTCATGGAGGGTTATAAGACGCTGAAAGCGGGCCAGGAAGTGTCCTTTGAGATCATTGAAGCACCCAAAGGCAGGCATGCAGTAAATATCAGTGCTCCGGTAATCGCTGGCAAAGCCCAGGAAGGCCTTGCTCAAGAATCAAAAGAGCAACTGGCCTGACAAGCCACCGAGCAAGCGCCAGGCAATAAAAAACCGGCCACCCAGAGTAATCAGGAAGGCCGGTTTTTTTTACAACCGCGGCATTACATGTGGGAAATCAACGCATCCCCGAACCCCGACGACGACACCAGCTTGGCACCGTCCATCAGGCGCTCGAAGTCATAGGTAACGGTCTTGGCCGAAATCGCACCGTTGGTGCCCTTGATGATCAAGTCGGCGGCCTCGGTCCATCCCATGTGCCGCAGCATCATTTCCGCCGAGAGAATCAACGAACCCGGGTTGACCTGATCCTTGCCGGCGTATTTCGGCGCGGTACCGTGGGTAGCCTCGAACATGGCCACGGTATCGGACAGGTTGGCGCCCGGCGCAATGCCGATCCCGCCCACTTCCGCCGCCAGGGCGTCGGAGAGATAATCACCGTTGAGGTTCAGGGTAGCGATCACATCGTATTCGGCCGGGCGTAGCAGGATCTGCTGGAGCATGGCGTCGGCGATGGCGTCCTTGACCACGACATGTTTGCCGGTGCGCGGGTTCTTGAACTGCATCCACGGACCGCCATCAAGCAGGGTCGCGCCGAACTCTTCAGCCGCCACTTCGTAGGCCCATTCCTTGAAGGCACCTTCGGTGAACTTCATGATGTTGCCTTTGTGCACGATGGTCAGCGAGTCGCGGTCGTTATCGACTACATATTGCAGGGCCTTGCGCGCCAGGCGCTTGGTGCCTTCCTTGGAGACCGGCTTGACGCCGATGCCGCAATCCTGGTCGAAACGGATCTTGGTGACCCCCATTTCTTCCTTCAAGAACTTGATGACCTTGATCGCCTCCGGGGAACCGGCTTTCCACTCGATCCCGGCGTAAATGTCCTCGGAGTTCTCCCGGAAGATGGTCATGTCCACATCACCGGGCTTCTTGACCGGGCTCGGCACGCCTTCGAACCAGCGCACCGGGCGCAGGCATACATACAGGTCAAGCTGCTGGCGCAGGGCGACGTTCAGCGAACGGATACCACCACCGACCGGCGTGGTCAGCGGGCCCTTGATGGAAACCACGTAGTCCTTGACCGCATCCAGGGTTTCCTGAGGCAGCCAAGTGTCCTGATCGTAAACCTGAGTGGCTTTCTCGCCGGCATACACCTCCATCCAGGAGATCTTGCGCTTGCCGCCGTAAGCCTTGTCAACAGCTGCATCGACAACCTTGATCATCACAGGGCTGATGTCGACGCCAATACCGTCACCTTCGATGAAGGGGATGATCGGGTTGTCAGGAACATTGAGAGAATGGTCTGCATTGACGGTGATTTTGTCGCCGACTGCCGGAACCTGAATCTTCTTGTATCCCATGCTGAACTCCGTTTGTGGATTAAACATCTGGCTGCGTCCGAGCCTACTCCAGTTAAATGTGGACCGAAACCTCACGCCCGGCAAATTTGCCACGAAAAAAGCCGAATCAGTCGCCTACAAGCTTGAAACACAAGGGAAAAGTGCCAAACCTGAGCACTTCGTGCGACTTTAGGCGCACCTCCGCCCCTGCGACCTTTAGACCAATGGACGACACACCTTTTGTATGAAGGCTCGGCGTAAGCATAGCGACCTATGTATAATGCCGCCGCTGACCAAAGAGTCACGACGGCCGACAGCTCTAAACTGAGCCCCTCCGCCAGAAAAGCCGGACTACTACAGTAGCCCACCCGCTTGACGCTCGACTGATGCAACCCAACATCACCGCGAAGAAACATCGACATTTCGCTCATGGATGACTTTGAACGAACGCGCTTTACCCGGCGCATCTCGAGTTTCTGCGCACGCTTTTAGCAAAGAAGAGAGTTAATCCGAATATGCCCACCCGCTCGAAGATCATCTATACCTTCACCGACGAAGCTCCAGCCCTCGCCACCTATTCACTGTTGCCTATCGTGGAAGCCTTCACCGCTTCTGCTGATATTGCCGTTGAAACCCGCGACATCTCCCTCGCAGGGCGCATCCTCGCAAGCTTCCCCGAGCAACTGGGCACCAAGGCCGTAGCCGACCACCTCGCCGAACTGGGCGCCCTGGCCGTCACCCCTGAAGCCAACATCATCAAGCTGCCCAACATCAGCGCTTCGACGCCGCAGCTGCAAGCCGCGATCAAAGAGCTGCAAGCCCAGGGCTACGCCCTGCCGGACTACCCGGAAACCGTAACCACCGACGCGGAAAAAGAAACCCGCGCACGTTACGACAAGGTCAAGGGCAGCGCCGTGAACCCGGTCCTGCGCGAAGGCAACTCCGATCGCCGCGCACCGCTGTCGGTCAAGAATTACGCGCGCAAGCACCCGCACAAAATGGGCGCCTGGGCTAAAGACTCCAAGTCCCACGTCGCTCACATGAGCACGGGTGACTTCTACGGCAGTGAAAAAGCCGTACAGATCGAAGCCGCCGATGCTGTCAAAATCGAGCTGATCGCCAAAGACGGCACCGCCACCGTCCTGAAAGAGAAAACCAGCGCACAGGCCGGCGAGATTCTCGACTGCTCGGTGATGAGCAAAAACGCCCTGCGCGCGTTCATTGCCGGCGAAATCGAAGACGCCAAGAAACAAGGCGTGCTGCTCTCGGTTCACTTGAAGGCGACCATGATGAAGGTCTCCGACCCGATCATGTTTGGCCAGATCGTCGCCGAGTTCTACAAAGACGCCCTCGCCAAGCACGCTGACGTGCTGGCACAGATCGGCTTTAACCTGAACAACGGTATTGGCGACCTGTACGCTCGCATCAAGGCCCTGCCGGCCGAGCAGCAAGCACAGATCGAAGCCGACATCCAGGCGGTCTACGCCGCGCGCCCATCGCTGGCGATGGTCAACTCGGACAAAGGCATCACCAACCTGCACGTGCCGAGCGACGTGATCGTCGACGCCTCGATGCCGGCCATGATCCGTGACTCCGGCAAGATGTGGGGCACCGACGGCCAGTTGCACGACACCAAGGCCGTGATCCCGGACCGTTGCTACGCCACCATCTACCAGGCGGTGATCGAAGACTGCAAGGCCAACGGCGCCTTCGACCCGACCACCATGGGCAGCGTGCCAAACGTTGGCCTGATGGCGAAAAAAGCCGAAGAGTACGGCTCCCACGACAAGACCTTCCAGATCAAGGCTGACGGCGTCGTCCGCGTCACCGACAGCCAGGGCAACCTGCTGATGGAACAGGCTGTCGAAGCCGGCGACATCTTCCGCATGTGCCAGACCAAAGACGCACCGATCCAGGACTGGGTCAAACTGGCCGTCAACCGTGCTCGCGCCAGCAACACGCCAGCCGTTTTCTGGCTGGACCCGCTGCGCGCTCACGACGGCGTCGTGGTCGAGAAAGTCCAGGCCTACCTGAAGGACCACAACACCGAAGGCCTGGACATCCGCATCATGTCGCCGGTCGACGCGATGAAGTTCACTCTGGAACGTACCCGCAAGGGCCTGGACACCATCTCCGTCACTGGCAACGTACTGCGCGACTACCTGACCGACCTGTTCCCGATCATGGAACTGGGCACCAGCGCCAAGATGCTGTCGATCGTGCCGCTGATGAACGGTGGCGGCCTGTTCGAAACCGGCGCCGGCGGTTCGGCTCCGAAGCACGTGCAGCAACTGGTGGAAGAGAACTTCCTGCGCTGGGATTCCCTGGGCGAGTTCCTGGCCCTGGCTGCGTCCCTTGAGCATTTGGGTGTGAACTACAACAACCCGAAAGCCCTGGTACTGTCCAAGACCCTGGACCAGGCCACCGGCCAGTTCCTCGACAACAACAAGTCGCCATCGCGCAAAGTCGGCAACATCGACAACCGCGGCAGTCACTTCTACCTGGCGCTGTACTGGGCTCAGGCCCTGGCCGCACAGACCGAAGACACTGCACTGCAAGCGCAGTTTGGCGAACTGGCCAAGACCCTGACCGCGAACGAAGCAACCATCGTTGCCGAACTCAACGCCGTCCAGGGCAAGCCAGCGGACATCGGCGGCTACTACGCACCGAACCCCGAACTGACCAGCAAGGCCATGCGCCCGAGCGACACCTTCAACGCGGCGATTGCCAAGCTGAAGTAAGGTTGTAAGGATGCACAGAAGCCCCGGCCTTGTGCCGGGGTTTCTGTTTCCGGAGACTGCGATTTTGCCGAAGAAACCGGATCCAAATGTGGGAACGGGCTTGCTCGCTCCCACACCGACCGCGTCACACTCTGAATCGAGGTTTTTAATGACCTGGCAACCCCACATCACCGTCGCCACCATCGTCGAAGACAACGGCCGCTTCCTGATGGTCGAGGAACTCAAGGGCGGCCGCGCCGTGCTCAATCAGCCGGCCGGCCACCTGGACCCGAACGAAACCCTGACCGAGGCCGCCGTGCGCGAAACCCTCGAAGAAACCGGCTGGGATGTCGAAGCCACCGGCATCGTCGGGATTTACCTGTACACCGCCCCCAGCAACGGCGTGACGTACCAGCGGGTGTGCTTTGTCGCCAAAGCCTTGAAACACCACCCCGACTATCAACTGGATGAAGGCATTGTTCGCGCCCGCTGGCTGACTCGCGACGAATTGATAGCCTTGCGCGAGGACTGGCGCAGCGAGCTGATCATCCGCTGCATTGATGATTATCTGGCAGGCTTTCGCCACAGTCTCGAATTGATCCGCCCTTCTCTTTAGCCTTGCGCGCTCCAGCCTGCTAGAATCGCGTCCTTTTTAAAGACACCCGTTGAAATCCTATGCGTGATCCAGCCCCTTCTGACACCCAAAAGAAGCGCGTCATCGTCGGTATGTCCGGCGGCGTGGATTCTTCCGTTTCCGCCGTCCTGCTCATGGAGCAGGGTTATCAGGTGGAAGGCCTGTTCATGAAGAACTGGGAAGAAGACGATGGAACGGAATACTGCACCGCCATGGACGATCTGGCGGACGCCCAGGCGGTTTGCGACAAGATTGGCATCAAGCTGCACACCGCCAACTTCGCCGCCGAGTACTGGGATAACGTGTTCGAGCATTTCCTGGCCGAATACAAGGCTGGTCGTACGCCGAACCCGGACATCCTGTGCAACCGCGAAATCAAGTTCAAGGCGTTCCTCGACTACGCCATGATGTTGGGCGCCGAGCTGATTGCTACCGGCCACTACGTACGTCGCCGTGACATCGACGGGCGCACCGAACTGCTCAAGGGCCTGGACCCGAACAAGGACCAGAGCTACTTCCTGCACGCCGTCGGCGGCGAGCAGATCGCCAAAACGCTGTTCCCGGTGGGCGAACTGGAAAAGCCCGAGGTGCGCAGGATTGCCGAAAAACACGGCCTGGCCACCGCCAAGAAGAAGGATTCCACCGGCATCTGCTTTATCGGCGAGCGCCGCTTCAGCGACTTCCTCAAGCAATACCTACCCGCGCAGCCAGGTGAGATCAAAACCACTGAAGGGGAAGTCATCGGCCGCCACCACGGCCTGATGTACCACACCATCGGTCAGCGCCAGGGCCTGGGCATCGGGGGTTTGAAAGATGCGAGCGAAGAGCCGTGGTACGTGCTGGTCAAGGACCTGGAGCACAACGAGTTGATCGTTGGCCAGGGCAACGATCACCCATGGCTGTTCTCCGGCGCCCTGCTCGCTTCGGACATCTATTGGGTCAACCCGATCGACCTGAGCACTCCGCGCCAACTGACGGCCAAGGTGCGCTATCGCCAGAGCGACCAGTCCTGCACCCTGGAAAAAACCGCCAGCGGTTATCGCGCCACCTTCGATGATCCACAGCGCGCTGTTACGCCCGGCCAGTCGGTGGTGTTCTATGACGGCGAAATTTGCCTGGGAGGCGGCGTGATTGAAGTCGCCGAACCCTGGAGCAGCCAGGCATGAGCCCGACCCAAGAGCAATTAACGGCATTGGGCGGGGTATTTCTCGCCGCGGTGCTGGTGGACAAGATCGCCAAGACCGGACAGGTCACCGAGTCGGGCCTGACCTGCATGCTCGGCAGTCTGTTGATCCGCGACCCCAAGGACACCCTGGAAGTCTACGGCGGCGACGACCTGGCCCTGCGCGAAGGTTATCGTGCGCTGATCGGCGCCCTGGAACGTGACCCCAGCACCCTGCAGCGCGAGCCGCTGCGCTATGCGCTGTCGATGCTCGGCCTTGAGCGACAACTGGCCAAGCGCGACGACCTGCTGGAAACCATCGGCAAGCGCCTGCCGCAAATCCAGTCCCAGGTCGAGCATTTCGGCCCGGCCCACGAAAACGTGGTCGCTGCCTGTGGCGCGCTGTACCAGGACACCCTCAGCACGCTGCGCCAACGAATCCAGGTCCACGGAGACATGCGCAACCTGCAACAACCGAATAACGCCTCGAAAATCCGTGCCCTGCTGCTGGCCGGCATTCGTTCGGCGCGGCTATGGCGGCAATTGGGCGGCCATCGTTGGCAACTGGTCATCAGTCGTCGCAAATTGCTTAAAGAGCTTTACCCGTTGATGCGCAACGAATAAGTCGCAGCAACAGGCCTTTTTTCAGAGCGTCACGCGTAATACGCCGGTCAGTTGGCAACGGACCGGCGGATTTTTTCATGTATGATACGCGCCCCATTTCGTTGCCCGACTGTCCGAGAGCACCCCATGCAGCTTTCTTCGCTCACTGCGGTTTCCCCTGTAGACGGCCGCTACGCCGGCAAAACCCAGGCCCTGCGCCCGATTTTCAGCGAATACGGCCTGATCCGTGCTCGTGTCCTGGTTGAAGTGCGCTGGCTCCAGCGCCTGGCCGCCCACCCCGCCATCAGCGAAGTGCCGGCGTTTTCCGCCGAAGCCAACGCTGTACTGAACACCCTGGCGGAAAACTTCTCCCTGGAACACGCCGAGCGCGTCAAGGAGATCGAGCGCACCACCAACCACGACGTAAAAGCCATCGAATACCTGCTCAAAGAGCAAGCGGCCAAGCTGCCGGAACTGGCCCAGGTCAGCGAATTCATCCACTTTGCCTGCACCAGCGAGGACATCAACAACCTGTCCCACGCCCTGATGCTGCGCGAAGGCCGTGATGACGTGATGCTGCCGCTGATGCGCCAGACCGCCAACGCCATCCGCGAACTGGCGATCCGCTTTGCCGACGTGCCAATGCTGTCGCGCACCCACGGCCAACCGGCTTCGCCGACGACCCTGGGCAAAGAGCTGGCCAACGTGGTCTATCGCCTGGAGCGCCAGATCGCCCAAGTCGCCGCCGTGCCGCTGCTGGGCAAAATCAACGGCGCCGTGGGCAACTACAACGCCCACCTGTCGGCGTACCCGGAAATCGATTGGGAAGCCAACGCTCGCGCCTTTATCGAAGACGAGCTGGGCCTGGGTTTCAACCCGTACACTACGCAGATCGAACCTCACGACTACATCGCCGAGCTGTTCGACGCGATCGCGCGCTTCAACACCATTCTGATCGACTTCGACCGCGATATCTGGGGCTACATCTCCCTGGGTTACTTCAAGCAGCGCACGATTGCCGGTGAAATCGGCTCGTCGACCATGCCGCACAAGGTCAACCCGATCGACTTCGAAAACTCCGAAGGCAACCTCGGCATCGCCAACGCGCTGTTCCAACACCTGGCCAGCAAACTGCCAATCTCCCGCTGGCAGCGCGACCTGACCGACTCCACCGTACTGCGCAACCTCGGCGTGGGCTTTGCCCATAGCGTGATCGCGTACGAAGCCAGCCTCAAAGGCATCAGCAAACTGGAACTCAACGAGCAGAAGATTGCCGCAGACCTGGATGCTTGCTGGGAAGTGCTGGCCGAACCGATCCAGACCGTGATGCGCCGCTACAACATCGAAAATCCGTACGAGAAACTGAAAGAGCTGACACGTGGCAAGGGCATCAGCCCTGAAGCGCTGCAAACGTTCATCGATGGCCTGGACATGCCGGCAGCCGCCAAGGCCGAGCTGAAACTGCTCACTCCGGCCAACTACATCGGCAACGCTGTAGCGCAAGCCAAACGCATCTGATCGCGGCCTGAGCCCTTGAGACGCCCGGCAGCGCCGGGCGTTTTTATTCCCGTATGAAAAGTGCTTTTTTTCAATAGGTTACACATGAATCCTGATATTCCTCTGCAACTTCTAGGCGGCATCACGGCACGGGAGTTCCTGCGCGACTACTGGCAGAAAAAACCGCTGCTGATCCGCCAGGCCATCCCTGACTTCGAAAGCCCGATCGACGCCGACGAACTGGCCGGACTGGCTCTGGAAGAAGAAGTCGAGTCGCGCCTGGTGATCGAGCACGGCGAGCGCCCCTGGGAACTGCGTCGCGGCCCGTTTGCCGAAGATGCCTTCAGCAACTTGCCCGAACGCGACTGGACCTTGCTGGTACAGGCCGTCGATCAGTTCGTGCCGGAAGTCGCCGAACTGCTGGAAAACTTCCGCTTCCTGCCGAGCTGGCGGATTGACGATGTGATGATCAGCTTTGCCGCACCTGGCGGTAGCGTCGGCCCGCACTTCGACAATTACGACGTGTTCCTGCTGCAAGGTGCCGGCAAGCGCAGCTGGAAAATCGGCCAGATGTGCGATTCCGAAAGCTCGCTGCTGCAACATGCCGACTTGCGCATTCTCTCGGATTTCGAAGAGACCGCCGAGTGGGTACTGGAACCCGGCGACATGCTCTACCTGCCCCCGCGCCTCGCGCATTGTGGCGTTGCCATCGATGACTGCATGACCTACTCAGTCGGCTTCCGCGCGCCAAGCGCTGCCGAGGTGCTGACGCACTTCACCGATTTCCTCAGCCAATACTTGACTGACGAAGAGCGCTACACCGACGCCGACGCCCAACCTGTCAGCGATCCGCACCAGATCCAGCACGACGCCCTCGACCGCCTCAAGGGCCTGTTGGCCGAGCACATGAGCGACGAGCGCATGCTGCTGACCTGGTTCGGCCAGTTCATGACCGAGCCGCGCTATCCGGAGCTGGTCGTGGGTCCTGAACTGGAAGAAGACGACTTCCTCGGCAGCCTGGAACAGGGCGCGGTACTGATCCGCAACCCAAGCGCACGCCTGGCGTGGTCCGAAGTCGATGACGACCTGCTGCTGTTCGCCAGCGGCCAGAGCCGTTACCTGCCAGGCAAACTGCGCGAGCTGCTGAAGATGATTTGTGCCGCCGACGCCTTGCACATCGACAACCTCGGCCCATGGCTGGCGGATGAAGACGGCCGCGACCTGCTGTGTGAACTGGTCAAGCAAGGAAGCCTGGGGTTTGCCGATGAATAAAATTCGCGTACGTGTCGCAGACTGGCTAAAGGACAACGCCGAGATCCGGCGCATTCGTGAAGCCGTGTTTATCGCCGAGCAATCGGTTCCACCTGAGCTGGAGTGGGATTCCGATGACGATGGCGCGGTGCATTTCCTCGCCTTCGAAGGCGACTTTCCGATTGGCACCGCTCGCCTGCTGCCCAGCGGCGAGATTGGCCGCGTATCGGTCCTCAAGGACTGGCGCGGCCTGAAAGTCGGTGACGCCTTGATGGAAGCGGTGATCGCCGAAACCGAAAGGCGCGGGCAGACCAGGCAGTTTCTCAGCGCACAGGTCTATGCCGCGCCCTTTTACGAGCGCCTGGGCTTCAAGATTGTCAGCGATGAGTTCCTCGAAGTGGGGATCCCTCATGTTGATATGGTGCGCGGGGACTGATTCGGGACCGCGTTGCCCCCTTCGCGAGCAAGCCCGCTCCCACATTTGACCGCATTCCACAGGATATACCCGGTCAAGTGTGGGAGCGGGCTTGCTCGCGAAAGCTATTTAAGCAGCACCACAAATGCCCTGCCATGCCAGGGCATTTTGCCGTCTACGATTCAACTTGTGACCCGCCAGGCCGACAAACTGGCACTATCAAGCCTAAATGACTCGCAGAGATAACGGACATGTCCCTACGCACCCTGCTCATCGCCCTGCTCCTGAGCACCAGTCTTCCTGTGACAGCAGCCACCGAGATCGTCCCCCTGAGCAACCGCACCAGCGCAGACCTGCTGCCAGTGGCACAGCATTTCATTGGCAAGGACGGCAGCGTCAGCGCCTACGGCAATCAACTCATCGTGAATGCCGAGCCAGACAAGATCCAGGCACTGCGTACCTTCCTGGCGCAGCTCGACACGCCGGCGAAGCGCCTGCTGATCACCGTCGACACCAATGAAAACAATCAACAAAGCAATACCCACATCATCACTTACAGCACCGCTAGCCGTGATGGTGGCATCCAGCAGATCCAGGCCAGCGAAGGCGTACCGGCATTGATCCAGGTAGGCCAGAGCGTGCCGCTGACCACCACCCAGCCGGACACCTATGGCCGCCTGCAAAACCAGACCCAATACCGCAACGTCACCCAGGGTTTCTACGTCACCGCCAGCGTCACCGGCGAGACCGTCCACTTGAGCATCAGTACCAATCGTGACCGCATGAGTCAGGAACGTCCCGATGTAGTGAATGTGCAGAGTACCGACACAACCGTCAGCGGACGCCTGGGCGAGTGGATCACCCTCGCCGGCATCAATCGTCAGACCCAGGCCGACAAACAAGGCGCAACCCGCACGTACTCGACTCAAGGGCGCGATGACCTGACCCTGCGGGTCAAAGTCGAAAGCCTGAACTGAAGCACCAAAAACTGACTGATGAGTCGTATTAGACCAAAGATGTAGTGCTTTAAAAAAAGCACTACAAAACATTTGACGATCCAAAAAAGCATGGGCATGATGGCCTCGCTCCCGCTGATCAGGGGCCCTGGCAAGGGCCTTCGGATCGTCGCTCTAAGTTACCCCCCTGAGCCGATTCGTGTCTGTACCGCCCACAAGGTGTGTTTGACGAGGTTGCGACTGGAACGAAGTTGTCCCGAGGGACGGAAGCGTAACTAGGTAACCTGGCAATACACTGTTGGATCGTATGAAGGCCCACGACGCCTGAAGACTGTTCTCGGTTCGCCTCTACCTGCTCACTTCCCCCTTGAGCCCATCGTTCATCCGTCGCCTTCCCCGCCAGACCTGACTTGAGCGCCTAAGCTTCTGGTCAGCGAGCAGCCATATCCACGCTCTGAATACGTGGCTGGCAAACGGAATTTTCAACCCAGTAGTTTTTCCACAAAAGACGCGACGAGGTTTTTCCCCATGGCACTGACACGCGAACAGCAAATTGCAGCCCTTGAAAAAGACTGGGCTGAAAACCCACGCTGGAAAGGCGTGACACGCGCTTACTCCGCTGCTGACGTCGTCCGCCTGCGTGGCTCGGTTCAACCTGAGCACACCTTTGCAAAACTGGGCGCAGAGAAGCTGTGGAACCTGGTTACCCAGGGCGCCAAACCGTCCTTCCGTCCCGAAAAAGATTTCGTCAACTGCATGGGCGCCTTGACCGGCGGCCAGGCTGTGCAGCAAGTCAAGGCCGGCATCCAGGCGATCTACCTGTCCGGCTGGCAAGTGGCCGCGGACAACAACTCCGCCGAGTCCATGTACCCTGACCAGTCGCTGTACCCGGTGGACTCCGTACCGACCGTGGTCAAGCGCATCAACAACTCGTTCCGCCGCGCCGACCAGATCCAGTGGAAAGCCGGTAAAGGCCCAGGCGACGAAGGCTACATCGACTATTTCGCCCCGATCGTGGCGGATGCCGAAGCCGGTTTCGGCGGCGTACTGAACGCCTACGAACTGATGAAGAGCATGATCGAGGCAGGCGCCGCCGGCGTTCACTTCGAAGACCAGCTTGCGTCAGTGAAGAAATGCGGCCACATGGGCGGCAAGGTGCTGGTTCCGACCCAGGAAGCCGTGCAAAAACTGACCGCTGCTCGCCTGGCGGCCGACGTTGCCGGTACACCGACCATCATCCTCGCCCGTACCGACGCCAACGCGGCGGACCTGCTGACGTCGGACTGCGACCCGTACGACCAGCCGTTCGTGACCGGCGAGCGCACCCAGGAAGGCTTCTACAAGGTACGCGCCGGCCTCGACCAGGCTATCGCCCGCGGCCTGGCGTATGCGCCGTATGCTGACCTGATCTGGTGCGAAACCGCCAAGCCAGACCTGGAAGAAGCGCGTCGTTTCGCTGAAGCGATCAAGAAGGAATACCCGGACCAACTGCTGTCCTACAACTGCTCGCCTTCTTTCAACTGGAAGAAGAACCTGGACGACGCGACCATCGCCAAGTTCCAGCGCGAGCTGTCCGCCATGGGCTACAAGCATCAGTTCATCACCCTGGCCGGCATTCACAACATGTGGCACAGCATGTTCAACCTGGCGCACGACTACGCCCGCAACGACATGACCGCCTACGTGAAGCTGCAGGAACAGGAATTTGCTGACGCCGCCAAAGGCTACACCTTCGTGGCCCACCAGCAGGAAGTGGGCACCGGCTACTTCGACGACATGACCACCGTGATCCAGGGTGGCACCTCGTCCGTGACCGCGCTGACCGGTTCGACCGAAGAAGAACAGTTCCACTGAGTGACCTGAGTACACGGCCATTGCGGATCCGTTAAAGAGCTAACCGCAATGCCGTACGATCTGACGCCCCGACTGGTTCGGGGCGTTTTTTTTGCCTGCGCAAAAATCCTCCCTACCCTGAACATCAAAATGTGGGAGGCGCTTGCTCCCGATGAGGGTGTGCCAGCTGATACATCTGTTGATTGAATCACCGCCATCGGGAGCAAGCCCCTCCCACCTTGGGAAATGTGCGTAGCCTGAAGGTTTTGAGCAAAACATTGATCCAGGGCGGTATTTGCTTCGGACAAATCGGTTAAAAGATCCGCGTCATCAACTTGCGCCATACGGGCAAGTAACAACAACTTTCCCCGCCAAGCACCCGGCACCCGCTTAAAACCCACGCAAACAATATTCATTATCATTTAGAGAAACAAAACTTCGTTACACCCTAAACAAAACATCATTGATGAAAATCAAGCTAATGCCCGTAGTGACTGGGCTATAGCCCCACAAAGGTGCACTATGTCCTTATTCCATCGAATATTTTCGCTCTGCAAATTTTACTTGCTCGGTGTTTAGCCATAAAATCACCGCGATTGATTGCGCTGCGACATATCGTCACTGTTTTATTTCTTTATCACGCTCAGAGACCTTTGCTCTCTGTTAAGGATTACCAGCATGCCCGAAGCGACAGGACTCATGGCCCACAACTGGGGCTTTGCCATTTTCCTTCTAGGCGTCGTCGGCCTGTGCGCCTTCATGCTCGGTGTATCCAGCCTCCTGGGGTCAAAAGCCTGGGGTCGCAGCAAAAACGAACCGTTCGAGTCCGGCATGCTACCTACAGGTGGCGCCCGCTTGCGGCTCTCAGCCAAATTCTATCTGGTCGCGATGCTTTTCGTGATCTTCGATATCGAAGCCCTCTTTCTCTTTGCCTGGTCTGTGTCCGTCCGCGAAAGCGGCTGGACCGGATTCGTCGAAGCTCTCATTTTCATAGCAATTCTGTTGGCAGGCCTTGTCTACCTATTTCGAGTGGGCGCCCTTGACTGGGCTCCGGAAGCTCGTCGCAAGCGGCAAGCGAAGCTGAAACAATGAGGCTTTGGCGATGCAATACAATCTCACCAGGATCGACCCGGATGCTCCTAACGAGCAGTACCCCATCGGCGAACGGGAAACCGTTTCCGACCCGTTAGAAGACCAAGTCCACAAAAACATCTACATGGGCAAGCTGGAAGACGTACTGAGCGGTGCGGTCAACTGGGGGCGTAAAAACTCCCTGTGGCCGTACAACTTCGGTCTGTCCTGCTGCTACGTGGAAATGACCACCGCCTTCACGGCGCCCCACGACATCGCGCGCTTTGGCGCCGAAGTAATCCGGGCATCACCGCGCCAAGCGGATTTCATGGTTATCGCCGGTACCTGCTTTATCAAGATGGCGCCGATCATTCAGCGCCTCTACGAGCAAATGCTCGAACCGAAGTGGGTTATCTCCATGGGTTCGTGCGCCAACTCCGGTGGCATGTACGACATCTACTCCGTGGTTCAGGGAGTGGACAAGTTTCTGCCCGTGGACGTCTACGTGCCTGGCTGCCCGCCCCGCCCTGAAGCATTCCTGCAAGGCTTGATGCTCTTGCAAGAGTCGATTGGCAAGGAGCGTCGCCCACTTTCCTGGGTTGTCGGAGATCAAGGCGTATACCGCGCCGAGATGCCGTCACAAAAGGAAACGCGCCGCGAACAGCGTATTCAGGTAACCAACCTGCGCAGCCCCGACGAAGTCTGATCCAGACCGCTTCTTCCATAGAACGAAAACCTGGCTTCATTCTTTACGTTGACCGAAAGCGATAAAAAACCATGACTACAGGCAGTGCTCTGTACATCCCGCCTTATAAGGCAGACGACCAGGATGTGGTCGTCGAACTCAATAACCGTTTTGGCCCTGACGCCTTCACTGCGCAGGCCACACGCACCGGTATGCCGGTGCTGTGGGTCGCGCGCGCCCGGCTCGTCGAAGTCCTGACCTTCCTGCGCAACCTGCCCAAGCCGTATGTCATGCTCTATGACCTGCATGGCGTGGACGAGCGTTTGCGCACCAAGCGCCAGGGCCTGCCGAGCGGCGTCGACTTCACCGTGTTCTATCACTTGCTGTCGATCGAGCGTAACAGCGACGTGATGATCAAGGTCGCGCTGTCCGAGAGCGACCTGAGCGTACCGACCGTGACCAGTATCTGGCCCAACGCCAACTGGTACGAGCGTGAAGTCTGGGACATGTTCGGTATCGATTTCCCCGGCCACCCGCACCTGTCGCGCATCATGATGCCGCCGACCTGGGAAGGTCACCCGTTGCGCAAGGACTTCCCGGCCCGCGCCACCGAGTTCGATCCGTTCAGCCTGAGCCTCGCCAAACAGCAGTTGGAAGAAGAAGCCGCGCGCTTCCGTCCGGAAGACTGGGGCATGAAGCGTTCCGGCACCAACGAGGACTACATGTTCCTCAACCTGGGCCCGAACCACCCTTCGGCCCACGGTGCCTTCCGGATCATCCTGCAACTGGACGGCGAAGAAATCGTCGACTGCGTGCCGGACATCGGCTACCACCACCGTGGTGCCGAGAAGATGGGCGAACGCCAGTCCTGGCACAGCTATATTCCTTACACCGACCGGATCGATTACCTCGGCGGCGTGATGAACAACCTGCCGTACGTGCTCTCGGTCGAGAAGCTGGCCGGCATCCAGGTGCCGCAGAAGGTCGACACCATCCGCATCATGATGGCCGAGTTCTTCCGCATCACCAGCCACCTGCTGTTCCTGGGTACCTATATCCAGGACGTCGGGGCCATGACGCCGGTGTTCTTCACCTTCACCGACCGTCAACGCGCCTACAAGGTCATCGAAGCCATCACCGGTTTCCGCCTGCACCCGGCATGGTACCGCATTGGCGGGGTCGCCCACGACTTGCCGCGCGGCTGGGAAAAGCTGGTCAAGGAATTCGTCGACTGGCTGCCAAAACGCCTCGATGAATACACCAAGGCCGCCCTGGACAACAGCATCCTCAAAGGCCGGACCATCGGCGTCGCTGCCTACAACACCAAAGAGGCCCTGGAATGGGGCGTCACCGGTGCAGGCCTGCGCTCCACCGGTTGCGATTTCGACCTGCGTAAGGCGCGTCCTTACTCCGGCTACGAGAACTTCGAATTCGAGGTCCCGCTGGCCGCCAATGGCGACGCCTACGACCGCTGCATGGTTCGCGTCGAAGAGATGCGCCAGAGCATCAAGATCATCGACCAGTGCATGCGCAACATGCCGGAAGGCCCGTACAAGGCGGATCACCCGCTGACCACGCCGCCGCCCAAAGAGCGCACGCTGCAGCACATCGAAACCCTGATCACGCACTTCCTGCAGGTTTCGTGGGGCCCGGTGATGCCGGCCAACGAATCCTTCCAGATGATCGAAGCGACCAAGGGTATCAACAGTTATTACCTGACGAGCGACGGCGGCACCATGAGCTACCGCACCCGGATTCGTACGCCAAGCTTCCCGCACCTGCAGCAGATCCCTTCGGTGATCAAAGGCGAGATGGTCGCGGACTTGATTGCGTACCTGGGTAGTATCGATTTCGTTATGGCCGACGTGGACCGTTAAGCATGAACAGCACGCTCATCCAGACAGACCGTTTCACCTTGAGTGAAACCGAGCGCTCGGCCATCGAGCACGAGTTGCATCACTACGAAGACCCGCGCGCGGCGTCGATCGAAGCCTTGAAGATCGTCCAGAAGGAACGTGGCTGGGTGCCGGACGGCGCCCTCTACGCCATCGGCGAAATGCTCGGCATCCCCGCCAGCGACGTTGAAGGCGTGGCGACGTTCTACAGCCAGATCTTCCGCCAACCCGTCGGCCGCCACATCATTCGCGTGTGCGACAGCATGGTCTGCTACATCGGTGGCCACGAGTCGGTGGTCAGCGAGATCCAGGACAAGCTGGGCATCGGCCTCGGCCAGACCACCGCCGACGGCCGTTTCACGCTGTTGCCGGTGTGCTGCCTGGGCAACTGCGACAAGGCACCGGCGTTGATGATCGACGACGACACATTCGGCGACGTGCAGCCTGCCGGCGTCAGCCAATTGCTCGAGGGCTACCCATGACCCTGACTTCCTTCGGCCCGGCCAACCGCATCCAGCGTTCGGCCGAGACTCACCCGCTGACCTGGCGCCTGCGTGACGACGGCGAGCCGGTATGGCTCGACGAGTACCAGGCCAAGAACGGCTACGCTGCCGCCCGCAAAGCCTTTGCCGACATGGCCCAGGACGACATCGTCCAGACCGTGAAGGATGCAGGCCTGAAAGGTCGCGGCGGCGCTGGCTTCCCCACCGGCGTGAAGTGGGGCCTGATGCCCAAAGACGAATCCATCAACATCCGCTACCTGCTGTGCAACGCGGATGAAATGGAGCCGAACACCTGGAAAGACCGCATGCTGATGGAGCAACTGCCCCATCTGCTGATCGAAGGCATGCTGATCAGTGCCCGTGCGCTGAAGACCTACCGTGGCTATATCTTCCTGCGTGGCGAATACACCACCGCCGCCAAGCACCTCAACCGTGCCGTGGAAGAAGCCAAGGCGGCCGGCCTGCTGGGCAAGAACATCCTCGGTTCGGGTTTTGACTTCGAACTCTTTGTGCACACCGGCGCCGGGCGTTACATCTGCGGTGAAGAAACCGCACTGATCAACTCCCTCGAAGGCCGCCGCGCCAACCCACGCTCCAAGCCGCCCTTCCCTGCCGCCGTCGGCGTGTGGGGCAAGCCGACCTGCGTGAACAACGTCGAGACCTTGTGCAACGTGCCGGCGATCATCGCCGACGGCGTCGACTGGTACAAATCGTTGGCTCGCGAAGGCAGCGAAGACATGGGCACCAAGCTCATGGGCTTCTCCGGCAAGGTCAAGAACCCCGGTTTGTGGGAACTGCCCTTCGGCGTCACCGCGCGCGAGCTGTTCGAGGACTACGCCGGTGGCATGCGCGACGGCTACACCCTCAAGGCCTGGCAGCCAGGCGGCGCGGGCACCGGCTTCCTGCTGCCCGAGCACCTGGATGCCCAGATGTACGCAGGCGGCATCGGCAAAGTCGGCACCCGGATGGGCACCGGCCTGGCCATGGCGGTGGACAACACCGTCAACATGGTCTCGCTGCTGCGCAACATGGAGCAGTTCTTTGCCCGTGAATCCTGCGGTTTCTGCACCCCGTGCCGCGATGGTTTGCCATGGAGCGTCAAGCTGCTGATGTCCCTCGAGAAAGGCGAAGGCCGCGAGGGTGATATCGAGACCCTGCTGGGTCTGGTCGGCTTCCTCGGCCCAGGCAAGACCTTCTGTGCTCACGCACCGGGCGCCGTGGAGCCATTGGGCAGCGCGATCAAATATTTCCGCTCTGAATTCGAGGCCGGTATCGCGCCAACCCGCGCGGGCGATCTCAATCAGGTGGTATCGCCGACCATGGTCGGCGCGTAACGCTTAAAGAAGCGAAGGGTCCGTGCCCTTCGCTTTGTCATGTGATGACGCCTTGAACGGCTGTGTTGATTCACATGAATAACAAGATTCCATTAGCCACGCCCGCTGACACCGGGCCAACGAAGATCTTTGAACCATGGCCACTATCCACGTAGACGGCAAAGCGCTCGAAGTCGATGGGGCAGACAACCTGTTACAGGCATGTCTGTCACTGGGTCTCGACATCCCTTATTTCTGCTGGCACCCCGCTTTAGGTAGCGTCGGTGCCTGTCGCCAGTGCGCGGTCAAGCAGTACACCGACGAAAACGACACACGTGGTCGTATCGTCATGTCCTGCATGACCCCGGCCACCGACAACACCTGGATCTCCATCGACGATGAAGAGTCCAAGGCGTTCCGCGCCAGTGTCGTTGAATGGCTGATGACCAACCACCCGCACGACTGTCCGGTGTGCGAGGAAGGCGGTCACTGCCACTTGCAGGACATGACGGTGATGACCGGCCACAACGAGCGCCGTTATCGCTTCACCAAACGCACTCACCAGAACCAGGACCTCGGCCCGTTCATTTCCCACGAAATGAACCGCTGCATCGCCTGCTACCGCTGCGTGCGTTTCTATAAGGACTACGCCGGCGGCACCGACCTCGGCGTATTCGGCGCCCACGACAACGTGTACTTCGGTCGCGTTGAAGACGGCGTACTCGAAAGCGAGTTCTCCGGCAACCTCACCGAGGTCTGCCCGACCGGTGTGTTTACCGACAAGACCCACTCCGAGCGCTACAACCGCAAGTGGGACATGCAATTCGCGCCGAGCATCTGTCATGGCTGCTCCAGCGGTTGCAACATCTCCCCGGGCGAGCGTTACGGCGAACTGCGGCGTATCGAAAACCGCTTCAACGGCTCGGTCAACCAGTACTTCCTGTGCGACCGTGGTCGTTTCGGCTATGGCTACGTCAACCGCGAAGACCGCCCACGCCAACCGCTGCTGGCCGATGGCGCCAAGCTGAGCCTGGACGCGGCGCTGGACAAGGCCGCCGATCTGCTGCGCGGACGCAACATCGTCGGTATCGGTTCGCCACGTGCCAGCCTCGAAAGCAACTATGCGTTGCGCGAACTGGTCGGTGCCGAGCACTTCTACTCGGGTATCGAAGCCGGTGAGCTGGAACGCATCCGCCTGGTCCTCCAGGTGCTGAACGACAGCCCGCTGCCCGTGCCGAACATGCGCGATATCGAAGACCACGACGCAATCTTCGTACTCGGTGAAGACCTGACCCAGACCGCTGCTCGCGTGGCCTTGTCCCTGCGCCAGTCGGTAAAAGGCAAGGCCGAGGACATGGCCGACGCCATGCGCGTCCAGCCTTGGCTCGATGCGGCGGTGAAAAACATCGGCCAGCACGCGTTGAACCCGCTGTTTATTGCAAGCATCGCTGAAACCAAGCTCGACGATATCGCCGAAGAGTGTGTGCATGCGGCGCCTGACGACCTGGCGCGCATCGGTTTCGCCGTGGCCCACGCCCTGGATGCCAGCGCGCCGGCTGTCGAAGGTCTCGACAGCGAAGCCCTGGAACTGGCCAAGCGCATCGCTGAGGCCCTGCTCGCGGCCAAACGCCCATTGATCATTGCCGGTACCTCCCTGGGTTCCAAGGCGCTGATCGAAGCCGCCGCCAACATCGCCAAGGCCCTCAAGCTGCGCGAGAAGAACGGTTCCATCAGCCTGATCGTGCCGGAAGCCAACAGCCTCGGCCTGGCCATGCTCGGTGGCGAATCGGTGGACGCCGCCCTGCAAAGCGTGATCGACGGCAACGCCGACGCCCTCGTGGTGCTGGAAAACGACCTGTACACCCGCACGGATTCGGCCAAGGTCGACGCCGCGCTGGACGCCGCCAAAGTGCTGATCGTTGCTGATCACCAGAAGACCGCCACCAGCGACCGCGCCGACCTGGTACTGCCAGCCGCCACCTTCGCTGAAGGCGACGGTACCCTGGTCAGCCAGGAAGGCCGCGCCCAGCGCTTCTTCCAGGTGTTCGATCCGAAGTACATGGACGCCAGCATCCTGGTTCACGAAGGCTGGCGCTGGCTGCATGCCTTGCGCGCGACCTTGCTCAACCAGCCGATCGACTGGACCCAGCTCGACCACGTGACCGCTGCCTGTGCTGCCAGCACGCCGCAACTGGCGCGTATCGTCGACGCCGCACCGTCCGCCGCATTCCGCATCAAGGGCCTGAAACTGGCCCGTGAACCGCTGCGCTACTCCGGTCGTACCGCCATGCGCGCCGACATCAGCGTGCACGAGCCACGCACTCCGCAAGATAACGACACCGCGTTCGCCTTCTCCATGGAAGGTTATTCGGGTTCGGCCGAACCGCGTCAGCAAGTGCCTTTCGCCTGGTCTCCAGGCTGGAACTCGCCGCAAGCCTGGAACAAGTTCCAGGACGAAGTCGGTGGTCACATCCGCGCTGGCGACCCGGGCACCCGCCTGATCGAAAGCCAGGGTGACGCGCTGAACTGGTTCGCCGCGGTACCGCGCCCGTTCAATCCGGCCCCGGGCACCTGGCAGGTCGTGCCGTTCTTCCACCTGTTCGGCAGCGAAGAGAACTCTTCCAAAGCCGCGCCGGTGCAAGCGCGCATTCCCGCCGCCTATGTGTCATTGGCCAAGTCCGAAGCCGACCGCCTGGGCGTCAACGACGGTGCCCTGCTCAGCTTGAACGTGGCCGGCCAGACCCTGCGTCTGCCTCTGCGCATCAACGAAGCGTTGGGTGCCGGCCTGGTTGCACTGCCAAAAGGCCTGGCCGGCATTCCTCCGGCAATCTTTGGCCAAACCGTTGACGGTCTGCAGGAGGCAGCGCAATGACCTGGTTCACCCCTGAAGTGATCGACGTGATCATCGCGGTGGTCAAGGCCATCGTGATCCTGTTGGCCGTGGTCGTCGCGGGCGCCCTGCTCAGCTTCGTCGAACGTCGCCTGCTGGGCTGGTGGCAGGACCGCTACGGTCCGAACCGCGTTGGCCCGTTCGGCATGTTCCAGATCGCCGCCGACATGCTGAAAATGTTCTTCAAGGAAGACTGGACGCCGCCGTTTGCCGACAAGGTGATCTTCACCCTGGCACCGGTGGTGGCCATGAGCGCCTTGCTGATTGCCTTCGCGATCATCCCAATCACCCCGACCTGGGGCGTGGCGGACCTGAACATCGGCTTGCTGTTCTTCTTCGCCATGGCCGGCCTGTCGGTCTACGCGGTGCTGTTCGCCGGTTGGGCCAGTAACAACAAGTTCGCCCTGCTCGGCAGCTTGCGGGCCTCGGCCCAGACCGTGTCCTACGAAGTGTTCATGGGCCTGGCGCTGATGGGCATCGTGGTGCAGGTGGGCTCGTTCAACATGCGCGACATCGTCGAGTACCAGGCGCAGAACCTGTGGTTCATCATTCCGCAGTTCTTCGGCTTCTGTACCTTCTTCATCGCTGGCGTCGCGGTGACTCACCGTCACCCGTTCGACCAGCCGGAAGCGGAACAGGAACTGGCCGACGGTTACCACATTGAATACGCCGGCATGAAATGGGGCATGTTCTTCGTCGGTGAGTACATCGGCATCATCTTGATCTCGGCCCTGCTGGTCACGCTGTTCTTCGGCGGCTGGCACGGACCGTTCGGCATCCTGCCGCAACTGGCATTCTTCTGGTTCTTCCTGAAGACCGCGTTCTTCATCATGCTGTTCATCCTGCTGCGCGCTTCCATTCCGCGCCCACGCTATGACCAGGTGATGGATTTCAGCTGGCGCTTCTGCCTGCCGCTGACCCTGATCAATTTGCTGGTGACTGCTGCCGTTGTGTTGTTGAACACGCCAGCGGGCGCGGTTCAGTGAGGATTTGACCCATGTTCAAATATATTGGCGACATCGTTAAGGGTACCGGTACCCAGTTGCGAAGCCTGGTGATGGTATTCGGTCACGGCTTTCGCAAACGCGACACCCTGCAATACCCGGAAGAAGCGGTCTACCTGCCGCCGCGCTATCGCGGCCGTATCGTGCTGACCCGCGACCCCGATGGCGAAGAGCGCTGCGTAGCCTGCAACCTGTGCGCCGTGGCGTGCCCGGTGGGCTGCATTTCGCTGCAGAAAGCTGAAACCGAAGACGGTCGCTGGTACCCGGACTTCTTCCGCATCAACTTCTCGCGCTGCATTTTCTGCGGCCTCTGCGAGGAAGCTTGCCCGACCACCGCAATCCAGTTGACACCGGATTTCGAAATGGCCGAGTTCAAACGTCAGGACCTGGTGTATGAAAAAGAAGACCTGTTGATTTCCGGTCCCGGTAAAAACCCTGATTACAACTTCTATCGTGTTGCAGGTATGGCCGTTGCCGGTAAGCCGAAAGGCGCCGCACAGAACGAAGCCGAGCCGATCAACGTGAAGAGCTTGCTGCCTTAAGGAAGAAAGATGGAATTCGCTTTCTATTTCGCATCGGGTATTGCAGTGGTGTCCACGCTTCGCGTGATCACTAACACCAATCCCGTGCACGCCCTGCTCTACCTGATCATTTCGCTGATCGCCGTGGCCATGACGTTCTTCAGCCTCGGCGCACCGTTCGCCGGTGTCCTGGAAGTGATCGCCTACGCCGGCGCCATCATGGTGCTGTTCGTGTTTGTGGTGATGATGCTCAACCTCGGGCCGGCTTCGGTCGCCCAGGAGCGCGTCTGGCTCAAACCCGGCATCTGGCTCGGCCCGGTGATTCTGGCCGCCCTGCTGCTGGCTGAACTGCTGTATGTGCTGTTCGCTCACCAGAGCGGCCAGGCCATCGGCCACACCACCGTAGACGCCAAGGCCGTGGGCATCAGCCTGTTCGGCCCGTACCTGCTGGTGGTCGAACTGGCTTCGATGCTGCTGCTCGCCGCAGTCATCACCGCCTTCCACCTGGGCCGCAACGAAGCCAAGGAGCAATGACGATGCCTGCTATCCCTTTGGAGCATGGTCTGGCGGTCGCCGGCATCCTGTTCTGCCTTGGCCTGGTCGGCCTGATGGTTCGCCGTAACATTCTGTTCGTGTTGATGAGCCTGGAAATCATGATGAACGCCGCCGCATTGGCATTCATCGTGGCCGGCGCACGCTGGGGCCAGCCGGATGGACAAGTCATGTTCATCCTGGTGATCAGCCTGGCAGCCGCCGAAGCCAGTATTGGCTTGGCGATCCTGCTGCAACTGTATCGTCGCTTCCACACGCTTGATATCGACGCTGCCAGTGAGATGCGCGGATGAACATGATCTTTCTGACTTTCGTATTTCCCCTGATCGGTTTCCTGCTGCTGTCGTTCTCCCGTGGACGCTGGTCGGAAAACTTCTCGGCGCTGATCGGCGTGGGTTCCATTGGCTTGTCGGCGCTTGTCACCGCCTATGTCATCTGGCAATTCAACGTCGCGCCTCCGGAAGGCGGTCACTACACCCTGGTGCTGTGGCAATGGATGTCGGTGGAAGGCTTCAAGCCCAACTTCGCCCTCTACGTCGACGGCCTGTCGATCACCATGCTCGGCGTGGTGGTCGGCGTGGGTTTCCTGATCCACTTGTTCGCGTCCTGGTACATGCGCGGTGAAGCGGGTTACTCGCGCTTCTTCTCGTACACCAACCTGTTTATCGCCAGCATGCTGTTCCTGGTGCTGGGCGATAACCTGTTGTTCCTGTACTTCGGCTGGGAAGGCGTGGGCCTGTGCTCGTACCTGTTGATCGGTTTCTACTACAGCAACCGCAACAACGGGAACGCGGCACTCAAGGCGTTTATCGTGACCCGGATCGGCGACGTGTTCATGGCGATCGGCCTGTTCATCCTGTTCCAACAGGTGGGCACGCTGAATATCCAGGAACTGTTGGTGCTCGCGCCGCAGAAATTCCAGGTCGGCGACTTCTGGATCACCCTGGCGACCCTGATGCTGCTGGGTGGCGCTGTCGGTAAATCCGCGCAGTTGCCGTTGCAAACCTGGCTGGCGGACGCGATGGCCGGTCCTACCCCGGTTTCGGCGCTGATCCACGCCGCAACCATGGTGACCGCGGGTGTCTACCTGATCGCCCGGACCCATGGCCTGTTCACCCTGGCGCCGGAGATCCTGCATCTGGTCGGCCTGGTGGGTGGCGTGACCCTGGTACTGGCCGGTTTCGCCGCGCTGGTACAGACCGACATCAAACGTATCCTCGCCTACTCGACCATGAGCCAGATCGGCTACATGTTCCTGGCCCTGGGCGTCGGCGCCTGGGACGGCGCGATCTTCCACCTGATGACCCACGCCTTCTTCAAGGCCCTGCTGTTCCTTGCATCCGGTGCGGTGATCGTTGCCTGCCACCACGAGCAGAACATCTTCAAGATGGGCGGTCTGTGGAAGAAGCTGCCGCTGGCCTACGCCAGCTTCATCGTCGGCGGCGCGGCACTGGCGGCGTTGCCGTTGGTCACCGCAGGTTTCTACTCGAAGGACGAAATCCTCTGGGAAGCCTTTGCCAGCGGTAACCAGGGTCTGCTGTACGCCGGTCTGGTAGGTGCATTCATGACCTCGCTGTACACCTTCCGCCTGATCTTCATCACCTTCCACGGTGAAGCCAAGACCGAAGCGCACGCAGGCCACGGCATCTCCCACTGGCTGCCACTGTCGGTGCTGATCGTGCTGTCGACCTTCGTCGGCGCCCTGATCACCCCGCCGCTGGCCGGTGTGCTGCCACAAAGCGTCGGCCATGCCGGCGGCGACGCCAAGCACAGCCTGGAAATCGCCTCGGGCGCCATCGCCATCGCGGGTATCCTGCTGGCGGCCATGCTGTTCCTTGGCAAGCGTCGCTTCGCCAGCGCCGTTGCCAACAGCGGCATTGGCCGTTTCCTATCGGCCTGGTGGTTCGCTGCCTGGGGCTTCGACTGGATCTACGACAAACTGTTCGTCAAGCCTTACCTTGCGATCAGCCACGTACTGCGCAAAGACCCGCTCGACCAGACCATCGGTTTGATCCCGCGCGCCGCCAAGGGTGGACACAACGCCCTGAGCCGCAGCGAGACTGGCCAATTGCGTTGGTATGCAGCTTCCATGGCGGCCGGTGCCGTTCTGGTGATCGGCGCCATCGTCGTGGTTGCGGTCTGACTATGTACATTGCGCACTTTGCGAACTTGCGAAAGGAAACGAGCCCGTCATGATTCTGCCCTGGCTAATCCTGATTCCCTTTATCGGCGGCCTGCTCTGCTGGATGGGCGAGCGCTTCGGCGCAACCCTGCCCCGCTGGATCGCGTTGCTGACCATGTCCCTGGAACTCGCACTCGGCCTCTGGCTGTGGGGCCATGGCGACTATTCATTTGCTCCGGCACCGGGTGTCGATCCAACCTTCGCGCTTGAATTCAAGCACGTCTGGATCGAGCGCTTCGGCATCAACGTGCACCTGGCCCTCGACGGCCTGTCGCTGTTGATGATCCTGCTGACCGGCTTGCTGGGTATCCTCTCGGTACTCTGTTCCTGGAAAGAGATTCAGCGTCATGTGGGCTTCTTCCACCTGAACCTGATGTGGATCCTGGGCGGCGTGGTTGGCGTATTCCTCGCCCTCGACCTGTTCATGTTCTTCTTCTTCTGGGAAATGATGCTGGTGCCGATGTACTTCCTCATCGCGCTCTGGGGTCACAGTTCTTCGGACGGCAAGAAAACCCGGATCTACGCGGCGACCAAGTTCTTCATCTTCACCCAGGCTTCCGGCCTGATCATGCTGGTGGCGATCCTCGGTCTGGTACTGGTCAACTTCAACAACACGGGCGTGATTACCTTCAACTACGCCGACCTGTTGAAAACCCAGATGTCGCTGACCACCGAGTACATCCTGATGCTGGGCTTCTTCATCGCGTTCGCGGTGAAGCTGCCGGTGGTGCCGTTCCATTCCTGGTTGCCTGACGCTCACGCCCAGGCGCCGACCGCGGGTTCCGTGGACCTGGCCGGTATCCTGCTGAAGACCGCTGCTTATGGTCTGCTGCGTTTCGCCTTGCCGCTGTTCCCGAATGCCTCGGCCGAGTTCGCGCCGATCGCCATGACCCTGGGCCTGATCGGGATCTTCTACGGTGCATTCCTGGCGTTCGCACAAACCGACATCAAGCGTCTGATTGCCTTCTCGTCCGTATCCCACATGGGCTTCGTACTGATCGGCATCTACTCCGGCAGCCAGCTGGCGTTGCAAGGCGCGGTGATCCAGATGTTGGCCCACGGTGTTTCGGCAGCCGCGCTGTTTATCCTCAGCGGCCAGTTGTATGAGCGCCTGCATACCCGTGACATGCGCGAAATGGGCGGTGTCTGGTCGCGCATCGCTTACCTGCCGGCGATCAGCCTGTTCTTCGCCGCCGCGTCCCTGGGCTTGCCGGGGACCGGTAACTTCATCGGTGAATTCCTGATCCTGATGGGTGCGTTCGTGCAGACACCGTGGATCAGCGCCATTGCCACCTCCGGCCTGGTGTTTGGTTCGGTTTACTCGCTGATCATGATCCACCGGGCCTATTTCGGCCCGGCCAAGTCCGACACCGTCCTGCAAGGGATGGATGCTCGCGAACTGATCATGGTGCTCGGTCTTGCGGTCTTGCTGATCTACATCGGCGTCTACCCGCAACCGTTCCTGGACACTTCTGCCGCGACGATGCATGGCGTGCAGCAGTGGTTCAGCACCGCCTTCTCTCAACTCGCTTCGGCCCGGTAAGAGCGCTATGGAATTCACGATCCAACACTTTATCGCGCTTGCGCCGCTGCTGATCACCAGCCTCACCATCGTGGTGGTGATGCTGGCGATCGCCTGGCGCCGCAATCACTCGCAGACGTTCCTGCTGTCCACTGCGGGCCTGAACCTGGCCTTGCTGTCGATCATCCCGGCACTCAAGGTCGCGCCCCTGGCGGTCACCCCGCTGATGATGGTCGATGACTTCGCGCTGCTGTATATCGCGTTGATCCTGGTTGCCACCCTCGCCTGCGTCACCCTCGCCCATGCCTACCTGGGTGAAGGCGGCACCGGTTACCCGGGCAACCGCGAAGAGCTGTACCTGCTGATTCTGCTGGCTGCGGCCGGCGGTATCGTGCTGGTCAGCGCGCAGCACCTGGCCGGTTTGTTCATCGGTCTGGAACTGCTGTCGGTCCCGACCTACGGCCTGGTGGCCTACGCGTTCTTCAACAAGCGCTCGCTGGAAGCCGGTATCAAGTACATGGTGCTGTCGGCCGCCGGTTCCGCGTTTCTGTTGTTCGGCATGGCGCTGCTGTATGCCGAGGCCGGTAGCCTGAGCTTCAGCGGTATCGGTCACGCCCTGGCGACCACCAGCATGCCTGCGCCAATCGCCCAGCTGGGCCTGGGGATGATGCTGATTGGCCTGGCGTTCAAGCTGTCGCTGGTGCCGTTCCACTTGTGGACCCCGGACGTGTACGAAGGCGCCCCGGCGCCTGTCGCTGCGTTCCTGGCCACGGCCTCGAAAGTGGCGGTGTTTGCGGTAATGGTGCGTCTGTTCCAGATCTCCCCCGCGGCCAACACCGGGGTGCTGAGCAACGTACTGACCATCATTGCCATCGCGTCGATCCTGTTCGGTAACCTGCTGGCCCTGACCCAGAACAACCTCAAGCGTCTGCTGGGTTATTCGTCCATCGCCCACTTCGGTTACCTGCTGATCGCCCTGGTCGCGAGCAAAGGCCTGGCGGTGGAAGCCATCGGCGTGTACCTGGTCACCTACGTGATCACCAGCCTCGGCGCCTTCGGTGTGATCACTCTGATGTCCTCGCCTTACAAAGGCCGTGACGCTGACGCCCTGTACGAATACCGTGGCCTGTTCTGGCGCCGCCCGTACCTGACCGCCGTGCTGACCGTGATGATGCTGTCCCTGGCCGGTATCCCGCTGACCGCGGGCTTCATCGGCAAGTTCTACATCGTCGCGACCGGTGTCGAAGCGCACGAATGGTGGTTGGTCGCGTCCCTGGTACTGGGTAGCGCCATCGGCGTGTTCTACTACCTGCGCGTAATGGTCACCCTGTACCTGATCGAGCCAAACCTGCGCCGTGTGGATGCCGAACTGCACTGGGAACAGAAAGCGGGCGGCGTGATGCTGCTGGCAATCGCCCTGCTGGCGTTCTTCCTGGGCGTCTACCCGCAACCCTTGCTCAGCCTGGTGCAGCATGCGGTGATGGCGGGTTGATCGCTTAGCGGCAAGCAGTAAGCAGAACGGCACCTTCGGGTGCCGTTTTGCGTTTTCAGAGGTTGATCCAAGAGGCGTGGCGCAGCGTCTATTGCTATCGCGAGCAAGCCCGCTCCCACATTGGATCGCATTCCAAAGGATGAACTCAGTCAAATGTGGGAGCGGGCT